>CAYNWQ010000038.1:0-8964 GCA_964400955.1 uncultured Gordonibacter sp.
CGCTACGGTAGAAAGCCTGTGGGCGACAACAAGCGACGTGCGCCCTTGCATGAGGCGCCTTAAGGCTTCTTGCACAAGAGCCTCACTTGTGGAGTCAAGCGCACTTGTTGCTTCGTCGAGCACCAGTATAGGCGCGTCAGCGAGCATTGCGCGCGCAATCGCGATGCGTTGCCGCTGTCCGCCAGAGAGCTTCACGCCGCGCTAGCCCGTGATGGTGTCAAAGCCTTGCGGCAGTTGCTCGATAAACTCAAGCGCATTAGCTTGCTTAGCTGCCTGTCGTATCTCTTCAAATGTCGCATCAGGTTTTCCGTAGGCTATGTTTTCTGCGATGGTGCGGTGGAAAAGCAACGCCTCTTGAGGCACATATGCGATTTGGCGACGCAGGGACTGCTGTGTGGTCTCGGCGATATTTTGTCCATCGACTAAAATAGTGCCCTCTTGTATGTCGGCGAGGCGCAGCAACAGTTTGGTAAGCGTGGTTTTACCCGCTCCGCTCATGCCGACAAGGCCGATACGCTCGCCGGCCGGGATATGCAGGTTGAAGTGGTCAAACACTCGTGTCTTTGCATTGCCATCAGTGTAGAAAAAGCTCAAATCGCAAAAATCTATCTCACCATGACTCACTACGAGGGGCTTTGCGCCTATCTTGTCTGCTACAAGGCGCGGCTCATCGAGCACAGCGGTCATGCCGCTCGCGTCTCCAAAGGCGCGATTGAAGCGCTGCAGACCAGAATTTATGAAATTAAACTGGTTCGTTATGGTGTAGGTGTAGGTAAACATCATCACGAGTGTGCCAGGTGTAATGCCAAACCATGTATTGCCGCCGCTGATAAATATAGTAACGACGCTCATGATGACTACCGCAATACAAGCAGTCGTAATGCCGCGCGCAAGAGATGCGCGCATGCGCTTTGAGTCGCGCGCGACCACTTCGCGATTAGCCGTATCGAAAAGCTCACGCTCAAAGTCTTCTCGGCCATAAGTTTTTACAGCCAAAATATTGGTGACAGCGTCAGACAGCTCGCCAGAAAGTTGATTTTGTGCGCTCGCCGCTTTTTCATTGAGATGCAAAATGCGCTTGTACATGAGATACGATACACAAGCATAACCTGCGAGCAGCACCATAAGGATAATCACATAAACTGGCACGACCGGTATGAGAAAAGCGCATGTACAAGTGATAGAGCACAACACCGGCAAAAAAGGAAACATGATAGTTTCGACTATGAGGTTATAAGCGCTCATAAATTTGGAGGTTTGGCTAACGAGCGTACCGCCAAAGCGATTGGAGTGAAAAGTCATCGACTGGTTGGAAAGCGCATCAAAAGACATGCGCGCGAGGTCGTAGTTTACCGAGATCTCCAGTTTCCAGATAGCAAAATCTTGCAGCTTGCTGCAGGTTTGCCCCAGCACGTTTATGAGTATGAGCGCAATGATATAAGGCCCAAAGACAGAAAATATCTCATCAGAGGCTACCGCACCTTCGCTTACACGGTCGACAATCAAGCTCATGACGTAGGGGTTTCCATAAGAAAGTAGACCCGAAAACCCCAGCGTCGCTATGATAACTAATGCAAAGACGCCAAAGTGACGGCGTGTAACTAGCCAAAAGTAATGCAGTGTGCGTGCGGTGAGCGATGCGCCCTTTGCGCTTTTGGTTTTATGCGCAGTATCGCCAGACACAGGGGAAGTGCGTGCTGTATCTTCGGGTTTATGCGATGTGCTTTTCGATGTTTGAGAAGTTTCGGTTGCAGGCATCTTATACAAGCTTGCCTTTGCAGTGATCTATCATATGCTGTATTACCTCTGCGCTCCAACCCTCAAAAGTGCGCTTGCGGTTTATGAGTTTGCCGTCTTGCAGCTCATCAAAACTTACCTTTATCCAGCCGAAACGCTTGACTTTTGAGCCACCCTCGCGTGAAAGGCAGTCTTCAACTACGGTCGTTGGATGCAAAGCTTGCATCAGTTTGGGGTTATACATGACGTGCGCTTCGTCATTTTCGTCGAGGTAGGCAACGATGGCTTTCGTCTCGCCGATTTGATTTGCTGCAAGGCATGCGGCTTCTTCGTTTGAGGCGAGTGTATCAAGTAGGTCTTGTGCGATAGCAGCGTCGTTGGCGCTTGCTGGCTCGCAAACCTGTGAAAGTATGGCATCGTCTTTGATAATTTCTTTTATCATGGTCATCCTTTTGCTATATCTTCGATTTTTCTTTCGTTTTTAGCGCGCACATTTTAGCATGACTGAAAGCTCTGTAAAATGTTTTGCACGCAATCAGCGAGCCACCTCTTCGATTTGCGTGGCGTCTACTGTGTTGTATGCGTAAATCCGTGGCGCTTTTCGCGTGTCTCTTTTGTAATTTGTAGCCCGCTTGGCGTGTTATCTTTTGTGAGTCTTTTGCCGAAAATGCCCATTTTTGTCAAACTAGGACAAAGTTTGCAGAATTTCTTCTTTTCCTCGAGGAGGGTTTGTGGCACAATAGGACGGTTCGCAAATAAGAACAAAGATGGCAACCTCGAGAACATTTACGTTCGAGGATAGTTGCGCGTCCGTTGTGTGTCGCGTCTGTGGTGATTTTAAGCCCATCGTGGATACTCTTATTTGTGCAATAGTGTTAAAAATTGCGTCAACAAAGGAGAAGTAAGCCTCATGGCCGAAGCAAAAAAGAAGAAAAAGAAGGCGACCCGCATAAGCGAACGTCGCAATGTGTGGCTTGTGGTGATAACCGCGCTGCTTATTATCGGATCGATAGCGCTCTTTATGCCGCCTTCAGAAAAAATCAATCAAGGCCTCGATATCCAAGGTGGTCTTTCAGTCGTGCTTTCGGCTAAAGGTGAAGATGGTGCGAGCGTTTCAACTGACGACATGGAAAAAAGTCGTGCCATCATCGAGAGTCGTGTTAATGCACTCGGCGCTTCAGAAGCAGTAGTGCAAGTGCAGGGCACCAACCAGATATTGGTACAAATCCCTGGTCTTACCGACACCGAGACAGCACTTGACACTATCGGTAAAACCGGCCAGCTCACCTTTGCGCGTCTTGACTCATTTACTGATGAGGATGTGAAAACCAAAATCGAAAACGGTGAGTACGGTACGCAGGGTACTATCACCGACGATTTTGGCAATAGTTTTCCTTCCGGTACGGTCGAGCATCTCGAGGTAGAAGAGGGCACTTATACTCCACTTGTTACAGGTTCTAATATCGAAAGCGTTGATGTAGGTCAACGATCACAAGCTTCTACTGACTATGCGGTAAATATCCACCTTGACAGTGAAGGCACCACTGCTTTTGCGGAGGCTTCTTCTGATTTGGTTTCCACCAATGGTCAGATTGTTATCATCTTAGATGGTGAAGTACAATCTGCTCCTGCAGTACAATCAGTCATTGACGGCGGAGATGTTTCTATTACAGGTAACTACACGCTTGAGGAAGCTAAGTCTTTGCAAACCGTGCTTGAGAGTGGTTCTTTGCCAGTGAGCTTTGAGTACGAGCAAAGTCAGGTAGTCGGTCCTACTCTAGGTCAAGACGCTTTGGCATCTGGTGTAACCGTTGCTATCATTGGCCTTATCATCGTTATGCTCTACCTGCTCATTTTCTACAAGGGCTTAGGTATTATCACGGCAGCTGCCATGGCGGTATTTGCTGTGCTTTACTTGGGCATACTCGCAGTGCTTTCGGCCTTTGGTCAGTTCAGTCTTTCTTTGGCTGGCATCGCTGGTATCGTACTTACCATCGGTATGGCGGCTGACTCGTCCATTCTTACCATGGAGCGTTTCCGAGAAGAGATTCGCATGGGCAGGAGCGTACGTGCCGCATCTATCACTGGTGTACATCACGCTATCGTTACGTCAATCGATGCCGACTCGGTAACGCTGGTAAGTGCGCTTTCTTTGTTCTTCTTGGCATCTGCGAGCGTTAAAGGTTTTGGTCTTACGTTAGCGCTTGGTATTTTCTGCGACATTGCTATGATGCTGCTCTTTAAGGCACCGCTCATTCGTTTGCTTGCTCCGCGTTCTATCGAGAAGCATCCAAAGTTCTGGGGTATTCAGGACTCCGAAGATGCAGCGAGCGACTACGCTGCGCTTGCTGCTGCTGAAGGTGTGTCGGTAGCAGAAGTCGAAACAGGCATGGCGATGGATGCTTCTGAAAGCGAACAATTTGCCGAAAAACGTGGCGGTGCTGCGGCGGACGATGCCATGAAGCGTGCGACACATACAAAAGGCCGCTTCATCAAGCACGACATCAATTTCTTGGGCTATCGACGAGTGTTTTTGACGGTTGCTGCGGTGCTCATCGTGGCCTCGTTTGCAGTTGCGGGCGTGCGTGGGCTTAACTTTGGTATTGAGTTTGTGGGCGGCACCTCGGTGTCTTTCCATGGCACGGGTGACATTACCATTGACGAGATGCGCGACGCATTTACGGCAGCTGGTGAATCTGATGCAGTTATACAAACGACCTTGACAGACGGCGAAGAAGGCTTCCTTGTACGTACGACTACAACCAGCGCCGAAGATGCAACTTCATGCGCTAACCAAGTAGCAGATGAGTTTGGTCTTACTTCCGAAAGCTTTGAAGTGACTACCATCGGTCCTGACTGGGGTGCAAGTGTAATCCAAGCTTCGATTATTGCGTTTTTGGTTTCTATCGTGCTTATCATTATCTATATTGGTATTCGTTTCGAATACAAGATGGGCATTATGGCTATCGTGGCTTTGTTGCACGACCTCATCTTGGTTATGGGCGTGTATGCACTCGTTGGCCGCGAGGTCAATCCAAACACCATTGCAGCATTGCTCACCATCTTGGGTTACTCGCTTTACGACACGGTGGTTGTGTTCCACCGCATCAACGACAACATGCAAGCCGAAGATATCAAGTGCACCTTTATGACGATGGCAAACCACTCGGTCAATCAGGTACTTATACGTACTATCAATACGACGCTTACCTCGCTTATCCCGGTTTTGGCCATGTTGCTTTTCGGCGGCGAGACTTTGAAAGACTTCGCCTTTGCTATGGTTATCGGACTGGTGTGCGGTTCTTATTCATCTATCGCTATCGCAACTCCGCTTTATGCGATGTGGAAAACACGCGAGCCGCGCTATGCGAAACTGGCTAAGAAATACGGTTCTGAGGTTGGACGCTTCGAGTTTGCACATCCCGACGCTGTGCCGGTTGCTCCTGTGAAAGTGACGAACAAAAAAGCGGATGCACCAAAAGGGGCCACTGCTGCAAAAGCTAAGGGAGCTGCACAAAAAGACAACCTCACTGCTTCACAGCGTCGTCGTCTTGCTCAGCAGAAAAAGGACGACTAGCAAGCAGGGCTGACGCTGGTAGGTTTTAGTCGGCTCGTATGGTTGATCTGTTGATGAGCAAAAGACAGCTGGCGAACTGGCGTAGCTGGCGAGCCAAAGACGGCTGAGGTTTTAGGCGAATGCAAGGTTTTTTCGCTGATACAACTTGAGCTGACACATTTGGTTTAAGATATGACCCGCACGTTTTATAAGGCGTGCGGGTCTTTTACTATGATGAACTTTTAATACGAAGGAAGAGGAGCTAATATGCGAGAGGGTAGTGCACCTAATTTTTGTCCCCCGGCAGCCGAAGGTATGGTAGTTGAGTTTGAGGACGAGGCGGGCGAGCATATCAAGCTTGAGTTTTTGGGCTTGATTATGCATGGCGAGCGTCGCTATGGCTTCTTTTTCCCTATCAGCGAAGAGCAGCCAGTAGGGTCATCGGGTGAAGTCGTGATTTTGGAAGTGACTGAGCTTGACGCAGACGGGCAGCCGCTTTCCTTTGAGCTTGTGGATGACATGGCTATTGCCTCTGAGGTATATGCAGACTTTCGCAATGCAACTAAAGACATCTACAACTTTGGTGACTAGAAGAGCTATCCGTGCTTGTTAATGCGCTGCTGAAAATGCTAGGGGCTGTTAAAAGCACTCGCTTCTAGAAAACGATGTTGGTAGCGATAACGAGCGCAAGCACAAGCATGCACAAAAGCGCGCCATATGCGTCAAGCCTTGAGTAGTGCAAGGGATGCAAGCGACTTTTCTGCGTGCCACCGTGATAGCAGCGTGCGTCCATGCCTAAAGAAAGCGTATCTGCGTGACGAAATGCACTGGTGAAAAGAGGGACGATAAACGAGCCGAGCATGCGAGCGCGAGCTGCTAGCGACCCTGAAAATGCAGCACCTCGACTGATTTGTGCGCGGTAGATGAGTGTAAATTCCCACGCAAACTGCGGCAGAAAACGTAAAGCTATACTCATTATCATAGACAACTCGTGTGCGGGTACGCCAAGACGTGCAACGGGTGCGAGCAAGTGCTCAAAAGCATCGGTGATGTCAAGTGTGGGCGTCGTAAGCGTAAAAAGACTCACGATAAAAAGTAATATCACCAGTCTAGACCCAATAAACGCTGCTTGTGTGAGCCCGCCTTCGCTGATGCATATAACCCACCACGAAAAGAAAGTTTCTCCACCTTGCACAAAAAGTAAGTTTGCGAGCGCACTTAATATGACGATGGGCAAAAGGGGTGCAATACTCGCAAGCGAGGCACGCAAAGGTATATTTGCAGCTTTGTAAGCAAAGCCGACAAATACCGCGCACACGCACAGCCCTGCGTATCCGCATGAGCAAAATACTGCGACTATCAAAGTAAACATGAGCAAAAACTTTGCGCGTGCATCCATGCGGTGCACGACGCTTGCGCCTGCCCAATAGCGCCCAAAAATAGCTTTATCCGGCATGAGGAGCGCCGCCTAGAGTAGGAGAGTCTGCGTGGGAAGTGCCGTGTGCGAAGTGGGGGTAAACTTTGCGAGAGGCAACATCGTCGCGCGCCTCATAGAGCGCAGAGAGCTCATCTTTAAGCCTCACCTCATCGTAAAAGTCACTTTTCAGATCTACGCCACGCGCTTTAAGTCTATGTGAGAGTCTTTGCGCCGCCGGCAATACAAGCCCTACGCTGCGCAATATTTCCTCATCTGAAAACACTTCCTCAGGTGTGCCAATCATGTATTGTGCGCCTTTGTTAAGTATGAGTATGCGATCTGCTAGCGCTGCCAAATCATCCATATTGTGAGACACCATGACGACGCTCAAGCCACTTTTGTGGAGGCCTTGCACAAGTGAGAGTATCTCTGCGTGCGACTTTGGGTCAAGTCCTGCGGTGGGTTCATCGAGTACAAGTACGCGAGGTGACATAGCCAAGATGCCTGCGAAAGCTACACGCCGTTGCTGCCCTCCAGAAAGCTCAAAAGGACTTTTGTCGCGCACGCTCTTAAAGTCTAGCCCGACATTTTCGAGCGCTTGTTTTACGCGCGTGTCTACCTCATCTGCAGACAGTTTCATATTGCGCGGCCCAAAGGCCACATCATCATATACCGTGGCGCCAAATAGCTGATGCTCGGGATATTGAAATACCATACCGACTTTTTCGCGTGCGCCGCGCGCTGCACTTTTGTGGGAGATATCTTGTCCATCCACGTAAACGCGACCACTGCTTGGCTGTAAAAGGCCGTTCATGTGTTGGATGAGCGTGCTTTTGCCACTGCCCGTATGACCTGCGATGCCAAGAAATTCACCTTCATTGAGTGTGAAATCGATATCACGCAAAGCCCAAAGCGCGCTCGGATCTTGCCCCCAGTTGGCAGATGGCGTCTCTCTTGTGAGATGCGCTTTTGTGTCCTCTGCTGTGGCATGCGCGTGTGTTTTCCGCCTTTTTTGGCGTCGTTTATCCTTTTTTGCCTGTGCGATGTTTTCATAGGTATAGCTTACTTGCTCAAAAGTAATTGGCATAGCTCCTCCTCAAGCTCTTCTTCGGTGGTGCACAGACGTAAAGGCAAACCACTTTCTTGGAGCATATAAGACATGCGGATTGCAAAAGGCGCGTCTAAGTTAAGGTTTTCTAGCAGTGTGCGCTCGGCTAACACCTCATCTGGTGTGCCGTCGAGTGCGATGTGACCGAGCGAGTCAAGTACTATGACGCGCTCAGCGCAAGCGGCTTCTTCCATAAAGTGCGTTATCATGATGATGGTCATGCCTTGTTCGTGCAGTTTTTTGCATACTTTCATGAGGCCTTTTCGCCCTCGTGGGTCAAGCATAGAGGAAGCTTCGTCAAGTATGAGTATCTGTGGATGCATGGCAAGTACGCCAGCTATCGCGACACGTTGTTTTTGTCCACCTGAGAGCGCGCTTGTCTCGTGTGTGTTGAAGCCTTGCAGGCCGACTTGTGCGAGAGACTCATCTACTAAAGATACAATTTCTTGAGTGGGTATACCGAGGTTTTCTGGGCCAAAGGCGACGTCGTTTTCTACGAGGCTCGCTACTATTTGGTCATCAGGGTTTTGAAAAACCATGCCGGCATTTTGCCGTATCGTGTAGGTAAGCTCTTCATCGCTTGTATCGTAGCCTAGAGTATAAACGCAGCCTTCATCGGGCGTAAGAAGCGCGTTTATATGCTTTGCGAGTGTTGACTTTCCGCAGCCATTGCCACCGAGTACGCATACAAATTGACCTCGCGGTATGCGCAAACTGAGCTCGCTGAACACAAAGGTCTCGCCGTCATAGGTAAATGACGCGTCGTTGAAGTGAGTTGCGTCTGGTGTGGGTGGTGTTGTATCTGATGTAGCAGTATCCATCGTCATGCCTATCGTCCGTTCACTTGTTTTTTCTTTGGCGTAATCAAGTTTGAAATGCTTTTATAGATGACAAGCGTAAGTACAGCATTTATGGCACCTTTGACAAGATTAAAGGGTATAAGGATGGGAACAAGCATCTCAACGACCGTGTCAATCGGCACGCCGAGATACATTGGCGTTATGATGAGATTGCCAAGCATTGCCATGACGGTTGCCGCGATGATGCTTGCTATAAGTCCCACGATGGCACTTTTGAAAGTGCGGCTTTTTGTGTAGATAAAAGCTGCGGGCAAGACATAGCCGATGACCACTAAGATATTCATGG
>CAYNWQ010000039.1:0-8825 GCA_964400955.1 uncultured Gordonibacter sp.
CGCACCTAGGCGCTCAATCTCTTGCTCGGCTGCTTCAGAAAGCTCGTTTGACTCGGTCAAGATGACCGGAGCATTCAGCGTACCAGCCAAAGCACTAGCCGACAAAGCATCGGGGAAGTTTTCGCCTGTGGCGATAACAACGTTTTCAGCAGAGTCGAAGCCCGTAGAAGAAATCTTAGCCATGGTGTCGTAACGAGTGTCACCTGAGAGACGCTCAATGGAGGTCGCATCAGGATCTACCTCGTCAGTTGCGATGGTGAGATAGGTGTTGTTAGACCAGTAATACATACCACGCGCACCACTGTGGTCTTCGCCTGTGTACTCATCCATCGGGATACCCCAAACCACACGCGGGAAGTTGTTGACGTTTTTGTGCTCGATGTTGTAGGTCTCTGCAGCAGCAGCGTCAACTGCTTCTGTACCACCAGTTGAGCAAGAATACTCGGTCAGCGAGAGTACCGGAGGTGCAGGTTTGTTGTTTCCAGGGTTGTCGCTATTTGCACCCGATGCGCTCGGGAAGAAGTAGCAACGCTTCATGAGGTCATCGTAAGAGATGCTCTGTGCTGCTTTTTGAGGAGCCGTTGGGTCGTCGCCGCCCCACTTAAGCGTGGCGCCGCTTGTCCAGAGGCTGCCCACTCCAGCATCAGCAAACAAGTCTGCAAACGTGACGTACTCAGAAGTTGTCGTTACCTTCCACACGTCACCTTTCCAGAACATACCAGAAACCGGATCGCCCTTAGACTTGATATCCCAGAGGTCTTTTTCGGTGTAGCTCTTTACTACCTTAGGTTCAGTCGAACCCTTGTAAAGTACTTGCACCTTAAAGATAACCGGTGAGTCATAGGTAATCGTAATGGTGTCTACGTTGCTCACGAGACGTCTGCCGGCCACAGAGCCTGCCTTGTAGTCGTCTTCAGAAGCACCGGAAAGGATGCGAGGAGCTTTATTGCTGTTTGCAGCAGCTGCGTTAGCGCTCGCTGCGTCAGCTGCCGTTGCACCCTCAGCGATAGCAGAAGAAGCCTCTTGGAAAGCAAGTACTGCAGGTACAGTCTCGCCTTCGAGCTTCTCATCTATCGCGCTTGAGGTGGTAGCAGGATAAAACTTGCCGGTCTCAAGCTCAGTGTAGCTCTGTGATACTTTAAAGCTACCGGATGCAAACTCTACGCTTGCACCTTCAGCGTAGCAATTATCTTTGATGCCAGCTTTTGAGAACAAAGATGCAAGCTCGATATAGCTTGTAGCGGTCGATACACTCCAGCCACCTTTGGTGTAAAGTGCTGAAACGCTGCCACTCTTAGCCATGCCGACAAGCTCTGCTTCGGTGTATTCTTTAACGAGCTCAGCTTCACCGCCGTCTACCTTTTGATAAATCGACAGATAAGGCGTCACGTCAAAGCTTGCACGCAAGACACCGGTGTAGTTACCAATACCTGTGATAACAGCAGTATAGGTACCCTTTTCAACTATCGAGCTTACTGCTGCACCGTTAGCATCTTCAAAGCTTACGGTGTAGTCTGTGCCCTCAACAAGGGTATTCTTATCTGCATCTTTGACCTTCATGCCGGCTTTAACGCTAGAGGTAAGGTCTGAACCCGTGTAGTGCACAGTATCAAAAGTAGCTTCTGCAGTCGCTACCGTCTGGCCGACAATCTGGAACGTACCAGAAAGGACTCCAGTGTAGCCACCTTTACCTACGATAACGTATTTCGCTATACCAATCTCAGTGTTGTTTGCAAAACCAACGGTGTAATCAACACCTTGGGTCAAAGTAGCACCTGCCGCGTTAGTTACTTCAAGTGCAGGCTCGATAGCAGAACCAGTAGCAATTTGCGCCGGCGTGGGTGCAACCGTGCAGCGAGAAAGCGGGCAAGCGACAATCTCAAAGGAGGTGGTTGCAGTTGCGCCTTCATAAGCGCCGATGCCTACAATCGTTACACTCGCTGTGCCTACCTGAGTATTGTTGTCATAGGCAAGTACGTAGTCACTACCTTCAACAAGCGCAGCCTTCGGGCTTACTGAGGTGTTATAGACCGTAACGGCTGGCTTAAGTGCACAACCAGTGTAGTATTGTTGCTTGATGAGGCCTGTGCTGAGTTCAACCGCAGTCTTTTCAAGCACCGGATAGCCTGCATTAACGCCAGCAACGTCGTCAGAGAAAGCAGCACCCAGTTTGGCAGCCATGCCCGACTCGCCAGTAGCTTTGAGTTCAGCATCGGTTACCTTAACAGAGTTGTCCTTTATTTGACTATTGCTTGCGATATAGCCAATGGATTTTTGTGTGCCATCCTCGAGATAATAGCAGTTGTCGAGAGTCTCTGCTGCGTTGTACCTCAAGCAACCCAACACACCGCCCAACTGCACTCTTGCAGTTGATCTTTCTTTGGAAATCTTGCCTGCATTGTAAGCATTAGTAATGCTAATAACTGCCTTTTGATTGCCGTTGTCATGAGTACCCAAAATACCGCCAGCACCATAGTATTGACTTGAAGAAGTATTGTTCGAGCTTGTCACAACATCGCCCGTATTATACGCATCGCAAATCGTGAGTTTTGCAGCCTGATATTTGCCCTCCATGAGACCCATAATACCGCCAGCATGACTACCTTGGATTTTACCCGTGTTGCCGCTAAGAGCAATCGAGACCGTAGCGGTCGCACCCGACCCTGCTTGGCCTAAGTTCGCTCGTCCAAGTATGCCACCAGCGCCAGCGTAGACATTATTGTAACCAGATGAGATAACGTCTGCTGTATTAAAGCAATTCTCAATGTTAATAGTGGCGTTAGTGAAGGCACAACCTAATACACCACCTATTTCGCGTCCGCCACTCACTGCTCCATTGTTTTTGGAATTGGTGATGGTCAGATCAGCATTTTGTGCAGCTAAACCTACCAAGCCGCCAGTTGCATTCGAGCCCTTAGCACTCACCGCTGCGTTATTGATGCAGTTATCAATAGTACAAGTGCCACCTGCAACGCTTACTAGCGCTGCTGCGATGATATTTGAGCCCTCTACACTACCCTCAATCGTAAGGTTTGAGATATCGGTATCATCGACACGACCAAAGAGGGTATTTGATACGGTGATAGTATGACCGTCTCCATCAAAGATACCCGTAAATGAGTATTCAGATGCCTTAGGTTCCCACCTCGTGCTTGCACTCAACAAGCCAATTGGGTCTAGCGCAGGACGCCCATCAGTTGCAGTAGCGTCGATGTCTGCAGTCACCTTTACGGCACTGTTAGCATAGTTGCCTACACCATATTGCACAGCTAGAGCAAAGAACTCTAGCTCGTCTTTGTTGCTGATGATATAAGGATCGCTTGTAGTACCTGAGCCCTCAAGCTTGTCAGCATTGCAAGCGGTAACATTAAAGCTCACCTCTTGTGTGCCAGTATAGTTGCCTATACCATTTATGTACAACGTCGCTTCACCGGTGGTCGTGTTGTTTTTATAGGCAAGCGTGTAATCTTTATCTTTCACAAGAGCAGTAGTGCCCCAAACAACCGTTGGTTCTGGCGATGCTGCAGCTGTAGCAGAAGTCCAAAGATCATAACTGTCAAGCTTTGCACCAATACCAGGAGTGGTAATGTCTGCCGGCAAAATGGTAAAGGTAAGCGTCTTTGCGCCCGTATAGCGACCGAGACCAGTAAGGGTTGCGGTAGCCGTACCAGCATCGGTGTTGTTGGTATACGTTACTTTGTAGTCAGCATCCTCTACCAACTTGTTAGACCCAACCATGACGTTTTCAATAGCAGGCTTAATCTGCTTCATAGTATAGGTCTGATTTGCTATAGCATTAGTTGTTGCATTCGCGAGGCTCAAAGCAGAAGCGTCTTTTTGCCAATACAAGACAGGATAGCCCTTGTTAAGCTGCTTTTCACCATCGTCTGCCATAAAGGCAGAACCAAGAGAGGCAGGCACAGCCTTGAGTGCGTCATCGGCTATAACAGCAGTAGTATCATTAAGTGTAGCTATATCATAGCTTGGCGAATTATTGGCACCGATACCACTTTTAGCACAGCCCTCGAGATAAGAACCGGAGATATTCCAAGTGGTCGCAGTTTCTGGAGTCAACGATGTCGGGCGCACCATAGATTTCAGAGCGCCTACAATCGCGCCAGCACTACCACCGCTAGCCTTACCGGTACTATAACCGCTTATCGTCACCGTACGGCCTGCTACCTTACTAGAGGAACTAACATTGTCACAAGCAAGAATGCCAGCAGAACCATAATTTCCGGTTTTAAATTTATCAATGGCTGTTGAAGTGGTATCACCTGTGTTGTAGCAGTTTGTTATAGAGCCGCCACCATAAGACATAGAACACACGATACCGCCAGCTGTACCCGCCTGCATATTGCCGGTGTTATAACATCCGTCAACAGTCAACCCTCCTGTGCAAGAACCAGTACTCAACGGGCGAGCTGCAATACCTGCCACACTTCCGCTATCACCCGTAGCTTGACTGATAATGTTGCCAGTGTTATAGCAGTTTTTGATGGTCATATTTTCTTTGGCTTGATCGTTGCCAAGGATACCTGCGCCACTGCCACCCGGTTTTATATCTGCGGTATTAGAGCAATTTTCGATAGTGAGCGTCTTAACTTCTGTTAGCTGGCTTGAGTTGTGATAAGCAACTATACCTGCACAATAGTCAGAAGTAGTCGTAGAATCACCGGTAATAGTGCCTTCGTTTTTGCAGTTTTTAACAGTAATGCCTGCTAAAGAGTATGCAGCGATACCGGCTAGATACATTGACATACCGCTATTACTACTGATGCTGGCTTTATTAACGCAGTTTTCTATCAAAAGGTCATTATAACTGCTTGCATCGCACACTATACCTGCGGCATAGCGTGCAGAAACTGAACCAGCAACGATAATGTTTTTATACGTTATGAGACCACGATAATCATCGGCTGGCGCATTCCAGTAGCTACCCGCATAAGCAACAAGTGCCATATGCTCGTTTGATGCTGCAACCAGACCAAGTGTAATGGTGTGTCCTTGACCGTCTATGTCACCATAATAGTGGTTATAATAACGTACGCTTTTACCTTCCGCGTTTTTGACAGGGTATTCGGCGCCGAGCGGGTCTGCCGCAAGGTCTTTTTCGTCTTTTGCGCTAGCATCAAAGTCAGCAGTAATGATGATGTTGCCGTATTGATAGGTCTTATTACCAATATAGATTTGGTGCGCCATAAACTGCAGCTCGCCTTTGCTGCCAATCTGATAGGGGTCTTCGGCTGTACCGGAACCCTTTAAGCTATCTGCCGCACGCACAACGTTAAAGGAAACAGAATTGGTACCTTTAACACCTGCATTAGCGCCAGAGATGGTAGCAGTAGCAACGCCGGTTTCAACGTTATTGGCATAGGTTACGGTGTAGTCGGTACCCTCAACAAGGGTGATTCCGTCAGCCGTTTTAACCGTAAGCGCCGGTTTTGCCGGATCGTCTGCACCGTAAGACCAAGTGTTAGCAACAGCATCAATGGTAGTTGCAGAAAGGTCTGTCTGCGTGATAGAAAACGTCACAGTTGCGCTCTGACCAGTATAGCGACCCATACCATAAGCAGTAGCTTTTGCAGTCTTATCGCCTGCGTTGATATTGTTTTCATAAACCACGTAGTAATCTTGGTTTTCGGTGAGCTGTTTGCCGTCAAGAGTTAACGTCAGAGCAGGCTCTATAGCTTGACCGGTGTAGGACTGGTCTGCCACGTCAGCCACAGTCGCGCTCGACATATCAATGTATTCGCCACCTGCCTGCCAGAAAAGCACCGGGTAGCCGTTATTGAGTTTTTTGTCAGTGTCGGCCACATAGGCGCTGCCTAGCGTAGCTGCACCTGCTTGTATCTGGGCGCTCGTATAGAATTTTGCGTCAGCAGGCGCCTGAGGACTACTCGCGTTTTGATCAAGAGAGACGCGATAGGGGTTGTCTGAAGAACCACTCAATGGCATGTTGTTGATATAGAGACCATAGCCTTTGTAGGTAGCCGTATTGATAGTGTTAGAGAAAAGTGTCGCTACGATAGAACCTACATAAGCGCCTGATACATCGCCTAGATTGTAGCAACCTGCAACAACGCCGTTTGCAAAGCCACTCACGCCACCAGCACTACCGATAGTGCCATTGGCTACATCGCCCATTGCATAGCAGTTGATGATGTAGATAGAGCTACGGTAATCACTCTCGCCACCAAAAATGCCGCCGCAACCACGCGAACCTGAACCATTACCGGTGATGTCTACATTAGCCCAGCAGTTCATGATCTTTGGCCATTCGGCTTTAGTCATGGTAAGCGTAGATGAAGTCTCAGAGCCTTCGTCGGTGTTTGCAACGCCCACGATACCGCCGCCTACACGAGCCTTGACTTTACCGGTAACACCGAGGGTTTTTACCACGCCGTTTTTGCCGATAGCAGAGATAAGACCCTGATAGCCGTTAAAGTTGGTAGAGCAGTTAACGCTGCCGTCTACGTTGAGGTTTTTAACCGTGTGACCTTGACCATCAAAGGTGCCTTTCCAAGCAACCTCTGAGTAAGTACCACCAGATACGCCTTGTCCGCCGCCACCCCAGTTGTTAAGGTCTGAGATAGGGTCAAAGAGTTTGTTATTAAGGTCGATGTCTGCGCCGAGCTTAATGGTTTTGCCCTCGAAGTTGTCTTGCTTGATGCCAGCTGCACGAGAATCACGCGAGCCATTCTGCCAAGCAGCGTAGTCGTTTTTAGGGCTGGTGATGTCAGCGAGACCTGCGAGCTGAGCTGCAGTTGTGAGCGTAAACTCTTTGGCAGTGGTGTTGTACCATGACGTGTCATGAGTCGTGCCATCCCACGCTTGACCTGCTTCCATCGTGCCGTACACAACTTCTGCTGCCTCTGCGTCAGAGGTTTCTATAGCTTCGGCGGCTTCTACTGCCTCGAGTTCGATGTCGTCGGTAGCCTCAACTGCCTCGTCAGCCGCTTCACCTGCTTCGTCAGCGACCTCTGCGCCTTCTGTTTCACCTCCCTCTGTGGCTTCCGAGAGCGAGGCGTCAGAAGAAACAGCGTTCTCCCCGCCCAGGTCAGATACGACCTCGGTCGTCGTATCACCCGTATCACTGTTGACAGCAGCAGCAAATGCAGAAGCATTTGGGCACGCCATCGACAGTGCGAGAGTTAAAGAGCATATCCAAGACAGAGTCTTATGGAATACCCCCCCCCCTCGACATGAGCTTTGTCGACTGCATACAGCAATCTCCTTTCCTTTGAAGTGAGTATCTTATCTCACTTAGCGGAACTTACCGGACATCCGCGCCACACTTTGCAGGCGCGATGCCACTAGCGCGCTATTTTACACGATATGAGGATAATTCGATAGGAGAATATTCTTAATTTTTGCTATATCGGCGTGAGGATAATGGGTAGGGGTAGGGGTAGAGGTAGAGGTAGAGGTAGAGGTAGAGGTAGGGGTAGGGGTAGGGGTAGGGGTAAGGGTAGGGTCCGCGAACCGCGAGGTCAGGGTGTACATAGCGCGCCTTTACTGCAGGGTTAGCGCGAACGGAGTGTGCGCAAAGCGGTCGTTTACGCGTGATGCTGGCGGGCATTTGGTGCGGGGTCAGCGCGGGTGGTGCGCGCGTGGGGTGTGTCGCTACCGTTGATGCCTTCGATGTTGGCAATTTTGGGGTCAGCGCGGGTGGTGCGCGCGTGGGGTGTGCGCTTACGCAACTTGCACAGCAGGGATTTTGACGGTAAAGGTGGTGCCTACGCCTTCTGTACTTTCGACTTCAATGGTGCCTTTATGATAGATGACCGCGTGTTTTACAATGGCGAGTCCAAGCCCGGTGCCACCAGTCTCTTTTGAGCGGCTCTTATCCACGCGGAAAAAGCGCTCGAATATTTTGTCAAGCATATTTGCAGGGATGCCCATACCGGTGTCACTTACGCACACGATAGCGTCTTGCGAAGACGTCGACACATCCATGGTGACACTGCCACCTTCGTGATTATAACGAATGCCATTTTCGATGAGGTTATACAGCATTTCTTCTGCAAGCGTTTCGCTGCCCGAAATAAAGGCATCGCCTCCCGTGATGTGTATCTCTACGCCTCGTTCTGCCGCAAAGCTCGTTAGGCGAGATGAGACACGCTCAGCAAGACTATAGAGGTTGATAGCTGTGGCAGTCTCTGCGTCATAACTCGACTCATCGAGACGCGATAGCGTGAGCACATCGTTGATCAGCAGACGCATAGCCTGTGCTTCTTCGTAGATGAGCGCGGCAAATTTTTGCCTATCGGCAGGCTGCACCATGTCGTTTTTCATGAGCTCAGCATAGCCGGATATGACCTGCAGAGGCGTCTTCATCTCATGGCTCACGTTGCTCGAGAAATCGCGGCGCATATTTTCTGCAAGCGCGAGCTCTTCGTTTTGCTGCTTTAAGAGTTTTTGCTGCTCATCGATGCGCTCAAGCAAAGGATCCATCTCTGCATAAATTTCGTTTTCGAGCGGGTCAGCAAAATTGAGCGCGTCGATGGGTTTCATGATACGGTTAGTGAGCGTTTTCGAAAGAAAAAACACCGCAAGCGACACCACAATAAGCGCAATTAAAAGAGGCAGCAGCCTGCTACCCAAAAAAGACGCAAGCGACTCGCGCGTCTCCGCGAGGCGGATGATATTGCCATCGTCAAGCTTGACCGCTGCATACACCGTGTCGGTTTTGAGCGTCTCCGAATAACGCGTCACCACACTCGAACCTGCACTCGCCGCTTCGAGCACTTCGGGACGCGTACGGTGGTCACCCAAAGAGCCCGCGTCGGTCGCGCTGTCATAGAGCACTTCCCCGTCACTTG
>CAYNWQ010000040.1:0-8716 GCA_964400955.1 uncultured Gordonibacter sp.
AAGCCTTGAAGAAACTCGAGTTGTTGGCTTCGGCTGGCAGCGCTGAATACAGCTCCGAAATTGAAAAAGACAAGGTGGCTCGCCAAGACCCCGCAGCCAAAAGCCAAGTCGCGAAAGGCTCAACAGTTGAGTATTATCTTTCCGCCGGCAAAGAGGGCAAAGAAGTGCCGAATGTCGTGGGCAAAAGCGAATCGGACGCAACAGCTCTTTTGAAAAACGCAGGTTTTCAGGTCACGACAAGTTCTGACTATAGCGACAGTGTCGAGGCCGGCAAAGTAATAAGCCAAACTCCTGAAGCGAAAAGCTCGCTCGAAGAAGGCAAAACGGTCAACATCACCGTAAGCCAAGGAAAAAAGGAAGAACCTAAAGCAACCACGTATTCGGTGGGCGTCAACTACACACAAGGTGGCACGGTTACCTCAAGTGCTTCTTCGGTTGAGGCGGGCGGCAGCGTAACTGTGACCATAACGCCAAGCGACGGCTATATTGTAAAGTCAGCTACAGGTATTGATTCAGAGGTACCCGACTCAGGCGGCACTTTCACTATCTCTAATATCAATAGCGACGTGAAAATATCTGTCGAGTTTGAAAAGGCGAGCACGACAAGCAACTCTTAAATGAGTTACGCTAAGCTCGTGCAAACTGGCAGAGCCGATTGGGCTAGCCGAGCTGACCGAGCTAGTCGAGCTTGTACAGTAAACGATACGCCCGTGTGCGCCGATGCGCATGCGGGCGTTTTTGTTGAGAACGTGCGGACAGCGCGCCTGCGGTGCAAGCTAGTCTACAGATGATGCACCCCTTTACCCTCTCGTTCACACCGTCAACTTTCGAGCGCTCTATAACACGGTTAATCTTTTCTTGAATACAGTATTGCCTTAAGCCAAAGAAACTATTTCGTTATCGCATGCACGACGGATAAAAGCTGAGCGCGATATACCTTCGTTCGCCGCTGCCCTATCAATGGCCGCAAGTTCAAAGTCAAAGAGCTTGAAAGAAGTTGTTTTCATCTCTGGTTGTGGTTTGCCCTGTATAGGTGCGCCAAACGACATCTCTGAGAAATCACCTTTTTCATACTTTTCGACATCGGCTTCTACTTCCTCAAGAGTGGTGCCAAATTTTTCACATAAATCTTTATCGTTCATCGCTTCCTCCTGCCAAAACCCAGCTCACGTTTTATCTTTTCTTGCGGGGGCGTTTGTGCATGTTTAATAAGCCATGCACCCGAATTACCCCTTATTGCTACAACTTCGAGAAGTCTTCCTGTCGCATCATAACCAATGCCTACATGCTCCTCTGGCTCTTTTCCTATGCGCTGCATACTTCTTAAGCAGTAGCGCCACGCATGAATAGCATCCTCTTTTGATACATCAGGATGACGTTCATGAACCCTGTCAAGTGCATAAATTTCATCATCAATTGAGTGTTCCACAGTAACTCCTCTTGGTATTACCTGTCAATAATACCATCAATCGCACCTTGTGTAAATAGCAAAGAAGGAATTGCTAGTGTCCTTACTTGGCCTATAGTGACCACTCTGATTATCATATGATGCAATTTTGCCACCTTGAATGAAGCATCAGGGCGAGGAAAGCCCTTTGATGGCTCAGTGTTTTCAAAAATACTCTCAAGCGCGGGAAATACCAATGATAAAGCCCAGAAATAAATTCTTACCATTTCGGGATGATAACTTGCACCACCGAGCGTAAACGTCAAAACGAACGAAAAGAACCCCGAATTCCGGCCACCCCCTACGCGACCTTTCGCAGCGCAACAAAAATTGACATTTCGCGAATGTCAAGACTTTACTTAAAAATTTTCTCACCTATACTCTAGGTAGGCCTTGCCCTTGAAGTCATACTTTGCGATGGACCGATGCAATTTATTTAGGGAGCTCAAGATAGCCTGTGTAATGGAGATTCGTGTCCGTTGATACGAAAGCCAGGCAGCCGGCTGCGAGCACCCACCTTTAGAGGTGGGTTCATCCTTCTGACCAGGGGCGAGACCTTTTTTGTTGTCTTATACAAACACGTCTTTCATTTCTAGCGCTCACGATGCAGCGGCACGCACACGCGCTCAGTCGTACCATCGGGCAACATCGCGGGAGCCACACAAGCATCCATGTTATAGATAAGACGCATAACCTCCGTCGTGATGCACTCATCAGGCGTACCATCGCGCAGCACAAGTCCATCATGCATAACCACTACCCTATCTGCACAATAAAGCGCATGGTCAGGATCGTGCGTAACCATCACTACCGATTTGCCAAGCTTAGACAACATACGCATACGTGAGAGCACCAAATGCTGATTGCCATAGTCAAGTGAGGCCGTAGGCTCATCCATGATAAGCACGTCGGCTTGTTGCGTGAGCGCACGCGCAATCAAAACGAGTTGCTGCTGACCACCTGATAGATTGGTATAGGGCTGATTGGCTAGGTCGGCGATATCGAGCAGTTGCATGGCTTGATATGCTATCACGCGGTCGTATTCGCTGGTAAACGCAAGTTGATTTTGATAAGGCGTGCGTCCCATGATAACCACGTCTGCCACACTAAAAGGAAAAGGTGGCGTGTGAGCCTGCGGGATATAGGCAAAATGCCGCGCCCGCTCGCGCTCACTTAGCTGCGCCATGTCTTTACCCTCGATAAGCACCCTGCCATCAAACGCCGGCAAAAGCCCCATCATGGTTTTGAGTGTGGTAGTCTTGCCGCAACCATTTGCGCCGATGATGCACACAAACTCATCACGGTCGACGCTAAAAGACACACCGTGCACGATTTCGTGTTCGTGCTTTTTACCGTAGCCGCAATACAGGTCGCATACTTCAAGCAAATGGGGGGTGCTCGTCGCTGATGCACCCTCGTGTACGCCCGCACAAGACGCACTCTCGTGTGTGCCCGCACATGATGCACTTTCTTGCGCGGCCGACACCTGTGCATGTGTTACTTTTACATTTGCACTCATCACTACCACCCCCTCATGTTCTTCTTGAAAATGAAGACAAAGAAAGGTATGCCCAGCACCGAAGTGAGGATACCGATAGGTATCTCAACTGCCAGCAATAGGCGTGACAAATTGTCTACCAAAAGCAAAAACACCGCACCCACCAAAAGAGAGGTTGGCAAAAGCGCTTTGTAGTTTGGACCAACTAGAGCACGCGCGAGGTGCGGCACTACAAGTCCTACCCAACCAACGATACCAGCTACAGCAACTGCGCTTGATGAGATAAGTGTTGCACCGAGTATTACCCACAGACGCGTTGTTTTCGTATTGACACCAAGCGCACGCGCCTCCTCGTCACCAAACGAAAGCACGTTAAGTTTGCGCGCATGCAAAAGCAAGATAGCAAAGCCCGCAAGCATCGGTATCAAAAACGGCCAGATGTCTACCGCATCTGCTTTCGAAAACGAACCCATAAGCCAATAAGTTATTTCCGGCAGTTTATTGTCACCATCGGCGAGAAGCTTGATAGCCGACATGATGCTTTGAAAAAGCGTCGAAGTCAGTATACCTGCAAGTACCAGCCCAAGCATCGCATCGTATTTCACAAAGCGCGTGAGCCATACCGTACACCCTACCGCTATCATGCCGCCAGCAAATGCCATAATCTGCACGTTGGTGCCACCCATATTGAGCAGCAAACCCAGACACGCTCCCACCGACGCACCCGCAGATGCACCGAGCAAGTCAGGCGAGGTGAGCGGGTTTTTAAACATACCCTGATAGCTCGCGCCTGCCATCGCAAGCGCGCCGCCCACCATCATGACGATAAACACACGCGGCAAGCGTATCTTGAAAAGCGAACGATACATGTTTTCATCGAGGTTGCCATAATCCCCCGTAAACGCACCCTCGATGGTATAAAACACCGTCGATACCGCATCAAGCGGATTCATCGAATAACGCCCCAACGAAAGCGACGCGAGCACAGCTAGGATAAGCACCAAGATAATAATGGCAAACACACGAAAAGAGAGATGCCCGCGAAACGTAACGTTTGCAAGCTCTTTTAGTTCTTCATCTGCGATACCATCAAGCGAAGCGTCAGTCTTTTTGACCAGCTCGCGTGCAATATCTGCGGTATCTTTGTTTTCCATAAACGTATACCCTTACATTCCAAAGGTGCCAGCAGATGAGCCACTCGAACTACCCGAGCTACTTGAGCCCGACGAAGAGTCACTTGAAGTATTGTTGCCCAACTTAGCGCGTGACTTTGACGAAGAACTCGAAGAACTGTCGCTCGTGTCTGTTGAGTTTGATGAACCCGACGAGCTCCCAGATCCGCTCGAGGTACTCTCACTTGAGCCTGTGCTCTCAGTTCCTGAGCTCTCAGACCCACTCGTACCACTAGCGCTTTCGCTCGTTGACTCCGAGCTGCTATCTGCAGATTCGCTGTCGCCCTCACTTTTTATAATGTAGTAGCTGCCGGTTTCCGGATCCATGTACACTTTGCCAGCTTCGACATAGCCCGACCCGGTCTCCGTCAAATCCTCAGGTTGAACGGACGCGTCAATTTTTTGCATGTCTTCTTCGTCATATTTGGTAACATCAATGTCGATATTCCAGTTTGTCATCATGGCAACCATAAACCCACATGCCAAAACCAGCATGCAGTCAGCGAGGTTGACGATATAGGCGCTCGGATTGACGTCCTCGCCCATCTCGTCTCTGTGGCGCTGGATTTTTCCCTGACCGAGCCTCATGACGCTTAGGCCTCACTCGATGTGCTATCTGTAGAGGCGCCCGCACCCGCAGCACCCGCGGCATCAGCGCCTGCAGCAACCGCGGCATCGGCACCCGCACCCGCAGCACCCGCGCCTGCAGTACCCGCGCCATCGGCACCCGCAGCGCCCGCACCCGCGGCACACGCAGCCTCAGGTTTACCATTTTTCACATCGAAGTCAACAAGCGGGTTTCCGATGTAGTCAGCAGCAAGCACCACGCCTTCTTTGCGCGCAATCTCTGCCTGCTCGATAACGCAGTTCATGAGAGACTCTAACGTGGACGTGTATTTCGCGTACCAAAGCGAACGCACCTTAGAGATAACGAGCGAAAACACCGCGACCACCAAGCCGCATACCGTCGCATCAAACGCAACCAAAAGCGACGAAGACAAAGTCGAGATGTCATTTTGCCCCATCGCTACGATGCCAGGACCAAGCGGGATAAGCGTACCCATCAACCCAAGCATCGGCGCAACCTTTGAGATGGTATCGGTCACGGCTATGCGACGTTTGTAGCGAGCCTCGACTTCTTCGAGCTGCGATGACGCGAGAGAAAGCAGTGCCTCTTCAGGTAAGCCCATATTGCAGGCAACCATGATAAGAGAGGCCTTTTGAAAACGCAAAAGAGGGCTTTCGATAATAATCGCTGCGATATTTTCGTAGTTGGCATTATTTATCTTATTGATAATCGCAGGCGTGTCCTGACGAAAGTGGCGACGCTCAGTGATAATCTCTGCGATGAACTGCCCCAGCAAAAAAAGCGAGAGGACAATGAGCCCGATGATGATAATCATCACAGGGCCAAGAAGCGCCTGCGAGATGTCGTGCAATATATCAGGTAAATAGGTGTCTTGAATAACGTTCATTGAGAAAAAACCTTTCGCTAGCTTTTTGAATACGGAGGATAACTATTACCAAGCATGTCAAGCGCCTGATCGTCGGTGATATCGACCCAATACAATGTCGAGTAAAATTTCTTAGTCTCTTCTACCATGTCCACGTCGTAAAGGTCAGGGTAGAGCATGTTTGCCACCCATTGCAGACCCAACATACGATTTACTCCCGGCGGGCGGTCACACCACGAAAATGGCGTGGAAGGCATAGTATAGACACGACCATTTTTGACCGCCTGGATGTTTGCCCATTTTTCGTCGGTGCGTATCAATTCATCGGCGCCACCGAGCACTTGCGCATCCCATGCAACTATGACTTCGGGGTCCCATTTGTACACCGACTCGAGCGACACGCTCGTCATGCCGAGGTCAACCGTCAGCTCCACTTCAGCGACGTTTTTGGCTTTCGCCGCCTCAAAACAGCTCGCGTGTTGCGACACATTCGGCTCGGTGTTAAGACCAAAAGCGCCTTCTGCGTAATACAAAGACACACGCTCATCATCGCTCACCGGCTCGAGCGCCGTCGTCACGTCGCGATAGATGCCCTCGAGGTACTGCGCGATAGTCTCAGCGCGGTCTTGCACGCCTAAGATGTCGCCCACAAAACGGTACGCATCTCCTATAATGTCAAATGAACCATCCACAAGCACGACCGGGATATCGGTCGCCGCTTGCAGACCCTCAGCATCAGAAATGTTTGCCGCAGTCAGGCCCACACCTGAGATACTAAATACCAGTTGTATGCCCTCGGCAAGCAGCTGCTCGCGATCAATCTCGCCGCCATCAGAAAGCGAACCCATATAAGGCAGCTCATTGATGCCTTCGGGCAAATACTCCAACTGCTCTTTCGTAAAGCGTCCTGAGGTGCCGCCTTGCACCTCAGGCTTGAGCGAAAACACATATACTTGCGCGAGTCCTGAAGTGAAATACACCTTAGTGATAGTGTCTGCTGTCGGTATCGTCAACTCGCGTCCTGCGTGATCAACTATCTTTCGCTTGTTGCGGAAAAATTCATCACCTGCATCTGACCTGCAGCTCGAAAGCGCACCTGCCGCAGGCAGCGCCGCCGCAGTGAGTGCAGCGGTAGCTCCCACGCGCACAAAGTCGCGTCGCGTGAGTGTTCGCCGTGTAGACTCCTCGCTCACTGCACTTTCCTCACTCGCTGCGTACACCTCGCTCTTCGACGCTACTTCGCAGTTCGCTGTCGCATCATGCTGCGTAAGCGCGAGGCTTTTATCTGCCTCCATTTACTCGTCCCCCTCTTGTCTCATATCATAGCCACCCAAAAGCGCACCACCAAAGTCAGCAGCATTTTCTACCACCCAGCTACCACTTTCGTCTTGCACCATATAGAGCGAAAATTCCAATTCTACAAACGCCAGATCGGCCATAACCTCATCAGCGTACGTCGTCATCACCGCTGTATTGCCGGCAGCGTACGCCTCTTGATACACGTCCCCAAGTGCATTCGTTGCCGTCCGGCCATCACGGGTTGTCAGTCTCACCACTACTTCTACCGAGCCGTCCGCGACATCATGCAGCCCCGTAATCTCATAGCTAAATCCGTCGAAGAAGCATTCACAAAATTCCTCATAAGTAAGCCCAAAATCCATCGGATCATACAAGGTTTTCGCGAGGAAGGGCTCGATAACGCCGCTATCACCCAAAGCTACCGCGTCAAGTATACTCACGGCCTCATCGCGTGCGGCTAGAGCTTCATCGCTCGCCTCGGCATTTTGGGCATCCTCATATGCCTGGTCAGCCTCGGCAGCCATGCGCGCTGTATAGTCAGAAGCGCTTTCTTGCTCTTGGCGCGACTGCGCATCCGTCTCGTTTGCCGCCTGCGTCGAGCAGCTGCACCCCGCAAACACAAGGCAGCTCGCCAAAAGTAGTGCGCACAGCACACCCGCCACAAACACACTGCGCATCTCGCGGACTCCACGTACATCGCGCGCGCACTCACTCACACGCGCACACTCACTTACGCGTGTACACTCACTCACGCGTGTACACTCACTCACACGCGCAAGTTTTTCCAAATAAGTCATTTACTTAAACAAACCTTTCAGATATGTTTCAACACCTTCGGATACTGCGCTTGTACCACCTAAGAGATAGCACACGTTAACGCTATCTTTATTTGGCGCTAGGATCTTATCAGCAAAAGACATGTCTGCGCCGTCGGTCAAAAGCAAGATCCCTCGCTTCGAGCCAATCAACGCGCCGCCAGCCAAGGCATCTGGGAAATTAGTACCCGTCGCCACACCGACACAGCTCAGCTGCATGCCTTGCTCAAGCTCGTGTTGAGCGATGTCGATGGAGGTCTCGTAGCGCGTTTGCCCATACCAGCGTTCAAACTCAAGTCCGCTCAGCTGGGTTTTGACTCCATCAGACACACACGCATCGCCACCTACCATCACAATACGTTTCACGCCCGATGCTTTGATAGCCGCTACCGCATCTTCTGACAAGAGTTTGTCATCTTGCACGAGCACAACCGCAGCGTATTGAGCATACGAATACGGGCTGATAGAAAGCGAGTCATAAGGGCTATCAGCACGCGCTAGGATAACGGTATCGACCGTTTTGCCACTTGCAACCACTTGCTTGAACGACTTGAGCGCGGTGTCCTGTCGCGTATCGCCCGCCACGCGCTCAACGCTTAAGCCAAGCGTCTTCAAATCCGCTACAACCTGAGCAGACAAAGCGGCCTCGCCACCCATCACATAGGCTTTTTTGGCGTTAAGTCGCTTGATGCGGTTTGTCGCTTGCTTGGACAGCGCATCAGCATCCGTCAAAATGATAGGCGCGCTATAGGCTCCCGCCAAAGCAGAAGCAGACAAGGCATCAGGGAAGCTTTGACTCGTAGCAACGATAACGGTATCACAAGTTTCAAAGCCTTCTTTCACAACATTTGCCATAGTATCAAGTCGCGTAGTACCAGAGAGGCGCTTTACGGTCTCATGCGCGATAGTAAAATTGGCTGATTTCTCACCGATATAGCCGCCGAGACCACTCACCGTCGCAGTTGCAGTACCTGCCGCGGTGTTGTTAGTATAAGTAACCGTATAGTCCGTACCCGCTTTCAGCGTTTTGC
>CAYNWQ010000041.1:0-8650 GCA_964400955.1 uncultured Gordonibacter sp.
ACTTTTAGTAAGCGGGCTTACTTGCACATACACCCCGCCGCTACATCCCGCCTGCCCGCCCCGCGCGTGGCCCTCGTCAAGCACTCTCTGCACTCACTGTCCTAAAAATGCCTCCTAAAAGCACATCGACCTGCGAAAGTTTAGAAAAGTTTAGCCTCCTAAACCGCCCTCACACCTCATTTTCATCCCTCATCTCAACTTTTTTCGTTTCGCTAATTTCACCCGTTTTCACCGGTTTAGTTGATTGTGATTAGTAATGCGCTCTCGCTATCCTGCGCAATGTCAAAGCAGGGGGCTGAGGGCGTGACGCAATCGCTTCGCTCACAAAGTCAAGACGCTCGCGGCGCACAAAGACATTTGCGGCGCGCAAGCGCGCTCGCGGCGAGAGCGCAACGTCAAGACGGCCAAGAGCAACACGTAACACCACCTCACACCCCTCCTGCAAAAGAAAACATACAAACGAGAGAGAGAGGATTAGGAGGTGGTTTGTGTGCATGAACGCACACTAACACGCAGGACGCTGTTAAAGGTAGCTGCTGCAACCGGAGCTTTTTCTGCTATGGGCGCCCAAATTGGTCTCGAAGGATCTTTCCACGAGGCGAGTGCTGACGAAACCACGTCACAAATCAAAAAGGTGTACACGTCATGTCAAGCATGTATTTGTAGTTGCGCCGTTATCGCAACCGTGCAAGACGGAAAAGTTGTACGCCTCGAAGGCAACCCCGCGAGTCCTATCAGCCGCGGCGGCCTGTGTGCAAAAGGCTTGTCTGGTATTCAAGCGCTCTACAACCCCTGCAGAAACAAATATCCTATGCGACGCGTAGGCGAGCGTGGTACCAACAGCTTTGAGCGTATCACCTGGGATGAAGCGATCAATGAGATTGCTGAAAAGCTCACACAAGACTTTTTCAAGTACGGTGGAGAGTCAACCGTTACCTCCACTGGTGGCGGTGGTAACCCTCACTTTTCAAGCCCCTGTCGCTTTACGCAGGCTATTGGGTCTCCTAACGTATTTGAGCCAGGCTGCGCTCAGTGCTTTTTGCCTCGTATGGCTACGTTTAGTATGCTCTATGGCGGCAGCAAGTCGGGCACCACGTCTATGGCTGACTCCAAATACGGTGGCTGCGCATCGCTTTATTTCCCAGAAGACAACCCCATCCAGACACTTGTCATGTGGGGTACCTGCACGAGCTATCATGCTCCATCGGGTTCTGGCCGCGCTATCGCCGAGCTGCGTATGCGCAAGCAAGGTCTCAACTTAGTTGTCGTCGACCCGCGTTATACGCCTGATGCGGCTATGGCTGATGTGTGGTTGCCAGTGCGTCCGGGTACTGATGTGGCGTTGCAGATGAGCTGGATCCGCTATATCATCGAAAACGAACTCTACGATAAAGAGTTTTGCATGAAGTGGACAAACCTGCCCTACCTCATCAATACCGAGACCAAGAAAATGGTGCGTGCATGGGAGGTTGGACTTGGTGACGAAAACGCTGAAGATGCAGACGAGACCTTTGTCGTGTGGGACTCAAAGACAAATAGCGCAAAACCTCTGCCTTGGCCTTTTGATGACAACCTCGAACCTGAGTTTTTTGGTCGCTACGAGATTGACGGCGTGACGTATCCGACGGCGTTTACGCTCTTGCAAGAGCGCGTCGACCCCTATACGCTCGAAAAAGCCGGCGAGATTTGCGCACTTGACCCTGACCAGATAGAAAAAGCCATTCATGTCTACACCGACAAAGGCCCATCAGGCGCTATCGCAGGCGTGGCAACTGACATGAGCCCGCAGTCTGCTCAAGGCGCAGAGGGCATTTGCATTCTTGAATTCCTCTTGGGCAATATCGAGCGCCCGGGTGCTTTGCTACAGCGTTTCCCTGATCCGCCAAACAAGGTAGACCTCGGCACGATGAATACGCTCGTCACCGCAGAAATGATAGAAAAGCGCCTCGGATATCGCGAGCACAAAGGTCTCGGCATTTGGTCACATAGCCACATCCCGACCGTGTTTGAGTGCATGAAGACTGGCGAGCCCTACGTCATCCGCAACTGGATGGAGCGCTCCGGCAACAAGCACGCCATGATAGGAAACGCAGGTCAGCTGCCTGAAATCATTGGCAAGATGGAGATGATCTGCCACCTCTATATGTATCCAACCGCTTTTACTATCGAGGCTGCCGACTACGTGCTGCCTACGCAAGAGTGGCTTGAGAGCTATTTCACGATTGCTCATGCCAATGTCATCATCATCCGCCAGCCAGTCGTTCATCTCTACGAGACTGTCAACGAAGGCATCATCTGGTCAGAGATCGTACACAAGTGCGCAGAGCTCGGCAATCCTTTCTCACAAAAGGCAATTGATGCAGACTATCTCGCCACTAAAGGCAGTGACTTGCGTTATTGGCGCGGACAGCAACAAATGATGGATGACCACATGGGCAAACTGCCGATGAGCTGGGATGAGCTTTGCGAGATGGGCTCATATGAGTGGATAGAAAAAGAAGACTATCTGCACTATTACACTTACCTCGATGATGACGGCACCGGCAAGCCAAAGGGCTGGAGCACGCCTTCCAAGAAAGTCGAGCCTTACTCAGAGGGCACGCTCATGCTTGGCCGTACCGGCGAGCCGTGGGCGAGTGCTGAGGGCAAAACTTACGTCATGCAGCCTGCTGATGAGGACTACGACCCGCTCATTTATTACCTCGAGCCTGAGGAGTCTAACGCCGAAGACACCGAATATCCCATCATGCTTACCGAGGGTCGTGTGCCTTACTATCATCATGGCACTTTGAGAAACGTCGGCTTTATGCGCGAGCTTTACCCGCTGCCGCTTGTGTCTATACATCCTGAGACCGCAGAAAAATACGGCATCACCGATGGCGAATGGGTGTGGGTTGAAAGCCGCCGTGGCAAGATACGCGGCAAGGCTTTTGTGACAAAAGGCATCGCAAAAAACACCGTCCACATGGAGCGTTTCTGGAACCCTGAGTACCTCGACACCGACAATCCATCGCGTGCGTGGACCGAGATGAATGTCAATATCCTTACGAAAACTGACGGCCGCTTTAGTCCTGAGCACGGCACTTATACGCTGCGTGGCTTTACGGTCAAGGTGTATCCGGCACCCGAGGGAGCGCCAGAAGGTGCATGGATTGACCCGAAAGACTTTGAGCCGTGGCTGCCGGTTACCAGCGAAAATACAAAGGTGGTGTTTGAATAATGCGCTATGCGATTGTAGTTAATCTGGACAGATGTGTTGGGTGTCGTGGCTGTGAGGTTGCGTGCAAACAAGAAAACGGTATTCCGCTCGGCGAGCGCTGGAACAAAGTTATCGAGTGTGGCCCTTATGGCGAATACCCCGACATGTCGATGTATTTTATACCGGTCATGTGTCAGCAGTGCGAAGACGCGCCTTGCGTCAACAACTGTCCTACGGGCGCGAGCTATCGCGATCCTCAAACAAATACAGTGCTCGTTAACAAAGAGCTTTGCATCGGGTGTAAGTATTGCATGATAGCTTGCCCTTATGGCGTGCGTCAGTGGCACGAGGAAGAACACTGTGTTGAGAAATGCACGCTGTGCTCGCATCTGACCATCAACGGTGAGCTACCCATGTGCGTGCGCACGTGTGCCGCAGGTGCTCGTTTCTACGGTGACCTTGATGACCCCGACAGTGATGCTGCGCGCGCTCTCGCACAGGCACCAGAAGGAAGCGTTTATACGCTTACTGACGTGGGTAACCATCCTGCCACGCATTACATCTTGCCTCAAAGTCGTGCCGAATGGCATCCCGACGAGGGCGGACGTTTGATGTTTAACGACTATGAGTAGTTAAGGAGACACTGTAATGGAAATACAATGGTCACTTGTTTTATTTACCGCCCTTTCCGGCGTCGGCGCTTTCGTATTTGCGTTTACGTGCTTGGAAGATTTGCTTAAGCATGAGCTCGGAAAACTCGCCTACATCAACAGCGCGATTGCCGTTGTGTTGATGGGTATCGGCGGTATCGCGTCAGCGACGCACATCATTCATCACCTCGATCGCATCATGGCTGTGTTGACGCACCCCGCACAAGGCATCTTTTTGGAAGCTCTCATGCTCGGCATTACCTGCGTGATTGCGGTGGTCTATGTGGTCTTGCGCTACCGCGGTGTTAATGACACGGCGGTGCATATCGTAGCCGTACTTGGCATCATCGCGTCGGTACTCTTTAGCTTCTTCTGCGGATTTTCTTACATGATGGGCTCTCGCCCCTCGTGGAACGTCATTTTGCTGCCTATCGGTTATACGGGCACAGTTATCGCAGGTGGCGCTGGTATCGTGCTTGCCATGGCAGCGCGCTCATGCGACGCGAGTATGCTTAAGTCAACGAGCACCTACACGATAGCAGGCGGTATCATCGCTTTGCTCACCGGTGGAGCCTATGGCATCTATTCTGGTGCAGCATTTGGCGAGTACGCTTGGGTATTTTGGGTGTTGGTCGTGTTAATAAATGGCATCGTGCCTATCGTGTGCGGCCTGCTGGCGAAAAAAGACGCGAATCGTGCGTTTTCTGCGGGCATTATAGCCGCAGTCGCTGGATGCGTGGGTTCGTCAGGATACCGCGTACTCATGTGGCTGATAGGTGTAGCTATCGCTAACTATTTTGGCATGGTGATTTAAGGATAAGACGGTGAGCGCTCGCGTACTTTTTCAAGGTGCGCGAGCGCGTGAGCAAAGGAGGGATGATGTCTGAGTGCACACGTCGTGCGTTTGTAGGTCTGGCTGCGTCAACGGCGGTTTGTGCTTGCGTGGGTGGTACTGCGTATGCGTTTGGGTCAGACGAAACCTTGTTAAGGCCTCCAGGTGCGCAAGATTTGAGGTCTTTTATGGCGGCTTGCGTGCGCTGCGATAGGTGCAGGAGTGTGTGTCCGCAGGGATGCATTACGGTCGGCACCTTATCTGACAGCTTACTTGATGCCCGCACGCCGATTGTCAATATGCACTACGGGTATTGTGACTTTTGCGAAAAGTGCGCAGACGTTTGCCCGACGGGCGCCATCAAGTCTTTTGACCCCCAGACAGAAAAAATAGGGGTCGCCATCGTGCAAACCGACCGCTGTATCGCCTACATCAACGGTTGCACTGAGTGCTATCAGGTCTGCCCTTATCAGGCGATAAGCCTCGATGATGGCGACAGGCCAGTGGTTGACGCGAGTCTCTGCAACGGATGCGGGCTTTGCGAAAATATCTGCCCGGCTTTGGTATATCGCTCTTTTTCTGGTGGAAATAGACGCGGCATCGTGGTGGTCACGCCGGCGCGCTACGAAGAATTAGGTACAACAGCGCTTAACGGAGAGGAGAGTGGTTTTGATGCGTAAGATAAAACCTCAAGTGCTACGCGCACTGTCTGCTCTGCTGGTTTTTGTCGTTGTTGGCATAGGGCTTGCGGTGCACACCGGCCTTGGTACAGTGTCTTCTTTTGGCATCTATGATATCGCGACCCTTTGTCCTCTTGGCGCGCTCGAAGTGGCACTCGCGGCGCACACTATCGTGCCGCCGATGCTTATCGGGCTTGCTATAGTGGCGTGCATTACGCTTTTGTTGGGTCGCGTGTTTTGCGCATGGGGATGCCCTATCCCTCTGGTGCGTCGCATCTTAGGACGTGAGGAATTTGACCGCCCGCGCAAAAGCGCGCGTGTAAAAAAGACACGCAAGCAAGAAAAAAAAGACGCGAAAGATGATGCTACTGCCGGCACCGTAGTCGTCGAGGATACAGCAGCCGCTGCAGACGCCGCCTTTGCACCTGCACCCTCGAAGTCGCTACTTGCGCGCCTCGATGTGGAGCCGAGCAAGCGTGGCGGTATCACCGACTCGCGCAACTGGGTGCTAGGTGGCGCGCTCATTAGCACTGCTATCTTTGGTTTCCCGGTATTTTGCCTCATCTGTCCGGTAGGGCTCACGTTTGGCACCTTTATCGTGGTCTGGAGACTGATTCAATGTGCGGAAGTCTCGCTGTCTCTCGTGATTTTCCCGCTTATCTTGGTGATTGAGCTCGTGGTATTGCGCAAATGGTGCCACAGGTTTTGTCCAATGGGTGCACTTTTTTCTCTTATTGCGCGCGCCAACAAGACGTTTCGTCCGCAAAGTGATTCCAGCAAATGCTTGCACGCAAAAGGTAGTGCATGCCACAAGTGTGCAAGCGTGTGTCCCGAGGGCATCAATTTGCACGACAAAGAGACCTCAGCACCTCTTAACGAATGCATCAAATGCCGCTCGTGCGCAAGCGTGTGCCCCACGCACGCCATCACGTTTCCTTTTCTGGCAAAGAAAGACCAAACCGAAAAACTCGCTTGCGCAGAACTGACGTCTGCATGTGACGGCGCTCGCGCTCGTGTTGACGCTCGCGCTGACGCTCGTGTTGACGCTCGCGCTGACGCTCGTACCGACGCTCGCGCTGATGCTCGTGTTGACGCGAAGCGCGTTTCAGAAAAATAAAAGGAGTGAAAGCAATGGAAAATACTACAGAGATTGACGAGGCGCGTACGGGCGCGACCGGCTGCGCCACAACGTCCAAATGTGCCACGACGTCCGAATGTGCCACGACGTCCGAATGTGCTACGACGTCCGAATGTGCCACAGATACAGAGACCTTCGACGAGCATGACCTCGCGCGTGTGATAGAGCTTTTTAGCGCATTGCCGGGCAACCAGAAAGTCTTTTTCGATACGCTTGAAGCCTGCCGTGAGCCTAAAACACCGGCTGAGCTCGATGAATTTATGCAAGGCATCATCGCGACTAACCGCTCAGTATTTAGACCGGTAGAGCTGAGGCATGCCATGGAGGGACACGGCGCCTTGTGCTATATCCCAAGCCCCGATGAGGAGGCTGCGCGTGCGCGACTTTTGCCTGATGGTTCGATAGACGAAAACGAGCCTGTCGAGGTTGACGATGAGGGATACCTTGTCTTTAACGTACCCGAGCAAGGGAAATGGGTAACGACTGCCTGTGCTCAGGCTTATCTTGATAGTGACCCGCTCGGTGTTTGGGCAGACGAGCTCATCAGCCGCGAAGAGCGCTACGTGAGAGTTTATGAGGCGATGCTTGCAGCGATTGATGCTGGCACTGGCGAGCACCAAGTGCTTGCGTCTATCGTGGACGTGATGCCAGAGTGTCAAATACCGCGCATGTGGGTAGGGCATTTCTTAGGAGAAGCCGAACACATTGGTGCCATCACCTGGGTTGACGCGTGGCAGATTACCCCTCGCGGCAAAGAGTTTCTCTCTCTTTTGCGAGAAAAGTTAGCTAGTGAGGCAACTGAAGGCGCGAGCGCTCAAGCAAGCGGAAAGGAAAACTAAGATGACACAGCAAGAAAACATTGACGCTTTCGATGAAGCCAACGCCCAAGGCGAGGTCGCCACAAGCAAGGCTGCTACGGCTGCTGCCGCCACAGCAGCCCCCGCGCAAACCGACGAGCGCGCTCTCATCGCAAATGTGCTCGCAAATCAAAACAACATGTATGCTTTTCTTTCGGCACTTTTCCGTCGAGAGCTTACGCAAGCACAAATCGACGAGATCCCACAGATGCGTCTGCCTGCACAAACGCAAAACGCGCATCTCGACAAAGGCTATCGCAATCTCGTGCGCTACATGAACCATAGCAATGAGTTTACGCGCACTGAGCTTGCAACTGACTTTTTGCATACTTTTATCGGCAATACGCAAAACTCTAAACTTGTTGCTTATCCTTACGAGTCGGTGCAGACAAGCCCCGAGCGATTGCTTTTGCAAGAGTCACACACGCAAGTGCTTGCAGCTTATCGCGAAAACAAAGTGGCACTTAACACTGACATAAATGAGCCTGAAGACCATATCGCTTTTGAGTTGGAGTTTATGCAAATTATGGGCGAGCGTGCGTATGCACTCATCACGGACTTGTCGCAAGATGAGGATGCCTATCTCGAGCCTTTGCGTGCAAAGCGCGATTTTCTCATCACGCACCTTTTGGAATGGACGCCCAAATTTGTAGGTGAAATAAATGCCGTATCAAAGACGCTTTTTTATCGGGCGGTAGGAGACATATTGCTTGGCTGTCTCGAGCTCGACAACGAACTGCTTGATGAGCTGGTAGCTTAAAGATTGCAAAAGCGCGACCACGGCGCTTGATGTGGTAGAAAGAATATATGAGGACCAAAAAATGGCAAGTGAAGCAAAATATTATGATGTGTTAGGCATGTATGGCCTGAGCGCCTCTGACGTATATGAGGAGTGTGTGTCTAATCAAGGGCTTACAGGAGCCGAGCTGACCGAAAAGAAAACGAAAAACAACTGGTCAGGTTATCCTGCTGATACGTTTAGCGATGATGGGCGTTTTACAAACCACGTCATCGTGTATTGCGAGCACGATGGTGAGGAAGTCACCTATTACAAGCTGCAAGTGTTGCTCAAGGCGAGTTTGCCCGGAGCAGGACGCGCAGAAGAGCTCAAGATACTTTGCGAGAGATGCGGCATCGACCTTGAGCAACTGACGCAAGGGGTAGTGCGTGACGAGACGCTCAATCAGGGTATCGTAAATGGCACTGAGTATAGTGGCACGATTGATGGCGTGCCGGTAAAGGTGAGCGTTATCGGATACGATGCATTAGCGATTGTCGGCAAGAAAAGCTCCAC
>CAYNWQ010000042.1:0-8618 GCA_964400955.1 uncultured Gordonibacter sp.
CCACCCCGATTGACGCAGGCAAATCCGCCGCCATTTCTGCGGCTTTTTCATCAGTTGCGTTGTATGCATCGTTTTGAGCAGCTGTTTCTTCTTTGTTACGTGCGAGATAAGCTTCGTTCGATGCGATAGCATAGCCCAAAGACTCGATGCGTTTTGCGATATATGCTCGCCAATCCGAAAAATCTAAGCCACCGTATGCTGAAGACAAGTCGGCAAATTTCTCGTCAGCCTGCGTGAATTCGTCTATTGCCTCGTTGGTTTTTTTGATAGACGCGTTGACGTTTTCTACACTGGTGTCGCTCACCAGCTCCACAGACTCGCGAGCAGTAGCGTCTGCTTTAAGGACGGCATCCCACGCGTCTTGCGCTTTCGCGGCCACGGCGCCCGCCGAATTTGCCTCATTTAATAATGCGCTGCCAGTATCAATCATAGAAATACGCGCCGAGATGTCGCTTGCAGTCTGGTTGGCAGCTTCTTTGTCAACCGATTCTGGCATGCTAGCTATAAGCGCACTTACCTGATTTGATGCGCTTACCAGCGCATTTCGAGCTGATTTTGCATCTGATATCACCTTTGTGTAATCTATATCGCCATCAAACGCGGCAGCTCCGCTTTCGTCATCAAGAAGCACAGACATCTCTTTGTCTAACGCCAAAAGAGCATCGTCGGTCGACTCCACTATTTCAAGCACTCCATGCAAAGAGTCAACATAGGACCGCTGCGAAAGGTAGGCGCTGTAAATTTGCGAAAATACAATAGCTATCACGACGACGGCAGCTATCGCTATGGCTCCTTTTGCGAAAAGACGATGACGGCGCCGGATTGCTTTTCGATGGCGTATTTCATCCTCAGGAGCTATCCAGCTAGGGGTAGAGTTGCTCGTGCCTGTGCCCGCAGACGCACCTCCTAGGTTAGATACGCTCGCGTTTGAGCCGGCACCGATACTAGTGTTTGTACTGACGCCTGCCGCAAGATTAGCGGCACCAATGCCGGAGTTTATGCCCGCACCCGAGCTCGCGCTCACACCTGCGCCCAACTCTCCAACCACGCCATAATTTGCATCTCCTAGAGAAGTGGTTATGAAATCCCCCGAGGAAAGCGGCAAACCCTCTGGCTTAGTTGGTGTAGAAACCGCCTTTTTTTTGCCGGGCAAAGTGAAAAGCGAGATAGCCCCAAACAGAGGTCTCCTGTCGTGCTTTTCGCCTTTTTGTGCACTATCGAGCGCAGCTTTTGTCGCATCTAAAACGCTAAAGGAAATCTCGTTTGAAGTTCCCATCGTGTTTTTTTTAATGTGCGCTGCACGGGTTATTTTCTCGCTTTTACGAGACACTTACGTCCTTTCAAAAACTACCGTCTCTGTTTGAGCTCTTCTACAATTTCTGCCGCCGTACAAATCTTTATTGTTTTACTCGGCATTGAGTTAAGAACGGTTTTTCCGTATCCTTTCGTCACCAAACGACGGTCGGCCAAAATCAGCACACCAGTATCGCTCGCCTTACGAATAAGCCGTCCTGCCGCTTGTTTTGTCTCGAGCACCGCTTGAGGCAACACATAGTGACGCCATGCAGCCTCATCGCGCTGCGAACGCTCACACGACAGAGGATCGCTCGGCTTCGAAAACGGCAACTTTGGGATGATAACACCTTTTAAGGTCGCACCCGGCGCATCAAAACCTTCCCAAAAACTTTTCAGCGCAAAAAGCGAAAGGTGCTCATCAGCCAAAAAGTCATCACGCAATCCTTTGATCGAAACGCCCCACTTTTGACAAACCAAACGTAGGTCGGCGTCTTTGAGCGCAGGTTGTACAACATCGAAGCACTTTTCCATCTCTCGGCGGTTAGTGAAAAGCGTGAGCATCGAGCCTTCCTGCGCGAGGGGCGCACCTATCAGCAGATTCTGCAACGCAGACAGATAACCCGCCTCATTTGGCTCGGGCATATCTGACGCCACATATATGGTCATGTTGGCATCGTAGTCATAACTCGAATCGAGCTGACACTCCCTGCATTGCGAGTTTTCGCCCTCGTTGAGCCCGACCGCCCGCTCAAAAGCCTCGAAACTGTCATTTACCGTCATGGTCGCTGAAGTATAAACAACCGAATGCGTATGAGCGTAGAGGGTCTCGTTGAGGTGTTCGCCCACATTGACCAGCGCTGCTTGCATTGCGTCGGCTTTGCTATCTTTTTTACGATTGAGAGTCGCCGAATACACATAATCTTGCGGCGCTTTGTCGAGGATTATCTCTGCAGCACCTATCATGTCTTTCAGCTCTAGCACGATGCAGGCAATCTCGCGCTGCACTTCAGCCGCACCAGAAACTTCCTCGAGGTACCCCACGATTTCTTGTGAGGCGCTTATGAGTTTTTCAGCCGACTCACACATAATATGCGCGGGTGCAACTATTCCTTGAAACGTCTCGCTATGACGGATTTCGTTGTTTATCCACAGCTCGACCTGGTCGTAGCCTTTGCTGCGCTTGTTGGTTTCAAAAAACAGCAGGTCTTTTATGTGACTCGCAAATTCGACCGCCTCACGCGAAAACGCCTCCCCTGCGCTTTTAGCTTTGGCGGAAAGCGCGTAAAACAAAGTAGCATTTTCGTCTTTTTGGCCTTGCGCGACAATAGCTTCCGCGCGCGCAAAGACATTTCGCGTGTGTTCGCTTGAGCCCACACGCTGCGCAAGTCGCTCTATTTTGTCGGCCTCAAGGGAAAGAGAAAACGCACGCCGCGCCTCTGTCTCTGCGCCATGGGCCTCGTCAACAATCCAATAACGCACGGGCGGCAAAAGCCCACCATCTGCAGCTAGATCGCAGAAAAGCAAGCTGTGGTTGGTAACGATGATGTCTGCACTCTCGGCTCGTCTGCGCGCGCCATGCACAAAGCAATATTGTCCAAAATAGGGGCATTTTCTGCGCAAACAATCGTGACTGGTTGTCGTAATGCTACGGCGTGGCAACACGCGATAGTCTATTTTTAGACCGTCGATGTCGTCGTAGTCAGTTTGCTCTATAAACGAAAGAAGCGCAGCAAGAGCGGGAGCCTGGGAGTATTGTTTGCCGTAGACTTCCCTCATTTGCGCGCCGCCCTTGACGATGCCCTCTATGCGGCGCAGACAAGGGTAATGGCTAAACCCTTTGAGAGGGGCATAAGTCAAGGGTTTTGCGGGCGCACTGGAGGTAGCGACCTCGCCTCCTAGCGCCTCGCTTAGCGCTGGCAACTCGTGATAAACAAGCTGGTCAAGCAGGGCGTTTGTTTTCGTGGCGATGCCAACCGAGATATTGTTTGCACGCGCAGTAAGCGCACAAGGCACGAGATATGCCATCGACTTGCCGACACCAGTGCCCGCCTCCACAACGAGGTTTTCGGAGGTTGCAAAAGCATTGCGCACTGCTTCAGACATTACCGCCTGCTCGTGTCGTGGTTCAAAGTTAGGATATATGTCACCTAAAAGCCCACGTGCGTCAAAAGCGTCTGCGATTTCTGTGCTCGCGGGGAATACAAGTTCGCGCATCGGGTCTTTCGCGATAGCATCGGCGTCGACTTTCGCTCTTTCTTCTTTTTTGCCAAGGCGATTACGGCGCAATGCGCGCAGCGAAAAACTAGAGTGTGACGATGCAGTTACATCTGGGGAGTTTTCGCTTACCTTTTTGGTCGAATTTGTGCGAGCTGCGCGGGCGGCAAAAAAGGAAAACACCGCTACCGTAGGCCATTGCTCGACCGTCGCCATGAGAGCGATTTCACGCACCAGCTCGTCGGGCATCGTGTCGATTGCGGCCAATAAAATGCGAAAAAGCCCGCAAGTTGCCGCAACATCGGCATCTGCTCTATGCGTCGAAGGAGGAAGCGCAAAGGCGCGTACGAGGTCAAGCAGCCGATGCGACTTCATGCGCGGCAGCGCGATGCGCGCAAGATCGAGTGAGTCTATCCAGATGTTTTCCAAAAGCGGGTAGCCACTTGGATGATTAGTCGTGAAATTTCTATCAAACTCAGCGTTGTGCGCTACCAGTTTCGCATTCCCAACAAATTTCACGAGCCCCGCGAGAGCCTCTGTTGGCGTAGGAGCATCTGCCACATCGGCGTCACAAATACCCGTGAGGTGCACAATATCTCCTGGTATTGGTTTGCCGGGATTAACAAAAGTCACGTACCAGTCTGTTATTTCGCCTCGCTCCATACGAGCAGCTGCAATTTGTATTAGCTCATCGTGATTGAGAGAAAAACCAGTTGTTTCGGTGTCGACAACTACGATGTTTTCGTCAAGCTCGCCAAAGTCGGCGCGCGCTGCGTGCGCCGGCAGTTGCAGGTATCGGTTGAAGACAGCCTCAGACGTGCCGTCGCTAATGTAGCGCCGCAAGCAAGTCTCAAGTTCTAAGGCCGCCGCATTCGCGCTACTCGCACCTTCGCCCGCGTCCTCACTTGCACTCGCGCCCTCACTTGCACCCACGTCTTCGATTGCACCCACGTTCTCACTTGCGCCCACGTTCTCACTTGCACCTAGTTTTCGCTCGCTAGCTGCATCCATGTCCGCACCTGCGTCTTCGATTGCGTCCATGCTTGGCGCACCAGCCGCCTCTGTATTTTCGTGAATTTTTGTTTCCATAAATGAAGCCTACTATCTAATTCACAAAGACACAAATCGAAAAATGGCTTATTTGTGTCATGTGTATACACTCGTCCGCATAAAATGTCTTTTGGTTATTATGCTGCACACGGACGTTACGCGCAAGCTAAAATGAGTCGTGCGCACTCATTCACCGCACGCAACCTTATATACATACAGCGCAAAGTGTGCGCAAATGTTTCACGTGAAACATTTTTTGTGCGGCTGCCAAACAGATAGGACACAGCAGAAATGGAATTTTTTTACGGCACTTACAAACGCTTTGACACGTCATCTAAAAATGAGGGCGCCGCTCTCATTGGCGCAGACAATCTCGTCGGTGATGTATATGATATCGAGTTTGTGGCCGAAAACGACAAAAAGCGCGCCTATCTGAAAAACAAATTTGGCAAATGCGTTGCGTTTTTCGATGACGCTTTTTCTCGCAAACTGAGCGTTTTTGCGGCGCGCGAATGGAAACTTGTCGCTTTGTTGTCTTTCGTTGCCTACTCGGACAAACCCGAGCCCGGCATTTATTGGGGAGAAGCGGCCGTGGTGTGCTACGACCCTGCTTTTGCCGATGCATGCGAGCCTTTCGTCAAAAAGCTCGGGGCTCATTTGGCAGACGGTATTCGCCCCGACATCGATTTAAGCAAGCAAGCTTTGGAAAACCTCGTAGAGTCTAAGGGCGAGTGGTTCCCGAAAGGCCGTGTCCCTATGCCGCAAAAGGCCAAAGGGTCTGCGATAGTTAAAAGCGAGCGCAGTGCTTCAGAAAAACTCATCGAGCAAGGGCGTGCTGGCAACAAAGGCTGCTATTTGGTGAGTATCCTTTTCTTGGTTGCCGTTGTTGCTGCTGCCGTATTTGGACTAAAATCCTGCGGGCTTTTTTAACGCACTGGGTGCGCGATGCGAACACTGTGCGCACTGCGCTAGGCGCTCACTGCACGCTCGCCGCACGCCCCACTCCGAGGCGCCCGCTACGCATACTGCACTAGGCGCTCGCCGCGCGTTCAAGCGCGAGCTCGATAAGAGTGGTACACAACTCGGCAAAGCTCATGCCCGCTTTGCTAGCTGCGTCGGGTAAAAGCGAAGTTTTTGTCATACCAGGGATAGTGTTTGTCTCAAGTATCCAAAACTGACCCTGCTCATCAAGGATAAAGTCCGAGCGCGACACGCCTGCACACCCTAGTGCACAATGCGCACGCACCGCTAATTCCTGTACTTTCGCAGTTTCTACAGCGCTAAGCTCAGCTGGGCAAATGTGTCTCGAGCCTCCTTCTGCGTACTTCGAGGTAAAATCATAAAATTCTGCTTGCGGGACAATCTCTATAACAGGTAACGCACGGGGATTTTCGTTTCCCAATACTGCAACCGTAAATTCCCTGCCAGATACGAAACGCTCCAGCAAAACCTCATCGTTTTTTTGCAACTCACTCTCAACGCTCGCTTGCAAGTCTTTTGCATTGTCGACGATATAAACGCCAATCGAGCTGCCCTCCGCGAGAGGCTTAACCACACAAGTACCGCCCATACGCGAAAGCATGCTCGCCGCGTCAAAGCTCTCTTTTTGAGAGGGCACATTTGCCGTGGGTGTCTCTGCTACTGGCGCCCCTGTGGATGTCTCTACTGCCGGCGCCCCTGTGGATGTCTCTACTGCCGGCGCCCCTGTAGGTGTCTTTGTTGTTAGCGTCTCCGCTGCCGACGCTCCCATCGGCGCCTTTGCTGCGAGCGCCTCAGCTGTCAACACCTCTGATTCCGGCGTATCGATGCCCGCGCGCTCATAGAATATTTTTGCTTTCGCTTTGTCAGTTGCTAACGCGCTTGCCCACACACCCGAGCCGATATAGGGGATGTGGAGCACCTCTAAGAGACCTTGTAAAGTGCCGTCTTCGCCACTTTTGCCGTGCACACAAAGAAATGCGACATCGAAATTTCCCTCAACAAGAGTCTTGATGTCATCACGATTTGCAGGGTCGAGTAATGTATAAGAAAACCCAGCCTCTATCAGAGCTGCGCCCGCTCCTTTTGCTGAAGCAAAAGAGATATCTCTCTCCCCACTCGTTCCTCCCGCTAAAAGAGCAACTTTGCAGTTTTTTGGATTAACCGTGTTTGTCATCGCATTTGCCTTTGTCGTAGTACTGACTTTTGTCATAGCATTCGTTTTCTGATTGTTTTACTCCGAAGCGCACGCGCATGCCTCGTACGAGCGGAAAAGAGTATACCAAAACCTCACGCAACCGCGATGCGCAAATTCGCATCATTGCGCATCTTTCAAAACATGATATGCCTAAATATCAAATCTTCGTATATTCTTTCTGTCACTATTTTGGGTAAGGTGGTCACCGCATCTAATATCGTGGTCGCGTTCTTTGCAAATCTTTTCAGGTAGTTTTAAGACACACGTCATATACTTGCCAATATCAACTCGAAAAGCCTAGAAAACAATAATTGAATTGTAGGAGGAAAAAATGAAATCGAGTAAAAGAAACTTTGCAGCCGGATTAGGCGCTAGCGCACCGGTCGGTGCCGCTGTTAAAGCAAATGTTGGCATGCTGGCGGAAAAGACGACTAAAGCAAATGCCGGAGCACCGGCGTACGCCGCAGCGAAAGCAAATGCCGAAACAAAAACAAGCGCCGCATCCATAGCGAGCGTTGTGGCGAAAACACATGCTGTCGAAAAAACATGTGCCGTGGCGATTAGCGCCTGCCTAGCTTTTTCGCTCGCCTCATGCGCAGGCTGCTCAAACGACACAAACAACAACACGTCTAGCGATACTTCCGCCGAGACCGCCGTACAGACATCATCGAACGTTCCCACGAAAGACACGCTCAATATTACCCAAACTATCACGAACTCAGTCGACGGCGAGCACGCGATAACCGCAGATGGCGAAGAGGCGAGTTACGCTAATACTGCCGTCAGCAAAACCGGAGACTCCGACAGTGGCGACGAAGCCGATTTCTACGGCGACAACGCTGCGGTTTTTGCCACAAATGGCGCCACACTTGACTTAACCGAAATGCTCGTAGAGTCGGACGGCAAACATGCCAATGGCGTGTTTAGCTACGGCGAAGGCACCACGGTTAATATTAGTGATTCAGTCATCGAAACAACAGGCGACTGTTCTGGCGGACTTATGACCACCGGTGGTGGCACAATGAATGCCAGCAATTTGTCTATCCTCACCAGCGGAAACTCTTCAGCTGCTATTCGTTCTGATCGCGGTGGCGGCACGGTTACAGTAGACGGCGGTGCCTACAAGACAACTGGCACAGGTTCTCCTGTAGTTTATTCCACGGCCGATATTACCGTAAGCAATGCGACGCTTGAATCAACCGCTTCGCAAGGCATAGTGGTCGAAGGCAAAAATTCGGTTGCACTAAATAACGTTGACCTTACTGCTGATAACAACACGAAAAATAGCGACAAGTCGTCCTACTATCAAGCCGTTATGATTTATCAGTCTATGTCAGGCGATGCTGCTACCGGCGAGGCTTCCTTTTCCATGGACGGTGGCAGCATTACTAACGCAAACGGGGACGTTTTCTTTGTGAACAACACCGTCGCAGAAATCAATCTCTCGAATGTCGATATCGTAAATAACGGTGACGGTGCGTTTCTGAGAGCCGAAGCCGCAGGCTGGGGCTCCGAAGGCAGCAACGGCGGGCAAGTAACGCTTAACGCTAGTGCACAAACTATCAACGGTGATATGGTTGTTGATAGTGTTTCAAATCTAAATTTGTACCTAAAAGATGCTTCCACCTTTACAGGCGCAATCAATAGTGATGGGGCGGCTGGCGAAGTATACGTTGATTTGTCCGGCGGTTCTAAATGGGTGCTCACGGCAGATTCTTACATCACGAGTCTCACCTGTGATGCAGATTCCATTGACTTAAACGGCCATACCCTCTACGTCAACGGAACTGCGTATACCTCAGGCAGCTCTGTCAGCGGTACTGCCATCGAAGTTGTCGCTACTTCCACCGGCAGCGATATGGGAGGAGGTCAACCCGGCGAT
>CAYNWQ010000043.1:0-8588 GCA_964400955.1 uncultured Gordonibacter sp.
CGGGCGCCATGCTTGCAGTAGGTGTCACCTATATACCCGAACTCGTACCCGCCGACAAGACGCCAACCTATATCTCTATAGTGTATGCCTCTTTTTCGGTTGCTATGGTGCTTTCCACTTCTCTAGGGAAAATCGCAGCCCAAACAGTAGGTTGGCACATTGCTTTTGTGGCGGTGTTTGTGCTTTCAGTTATCGTCTGCGCACTCCTTATCGCCTTTTTACCTAAAACAGGCACAACAGATGCGCCCGCTACCGTACGCGAACAACTACCCCTTTTGAAAGACGGTCGCATTTTGTGCGGAGTCGCTATCTTTCTTTTTGGTGTCGGGTCAGTCTATATGTTTTACGCCTACATCACACCTTACCTAGAAGACATCTTAGGACTGAGCGTCACCGCGACATCCACCACTTTAATGGCATATGGCTGTGTATGTTTTATCTCCAATCTTATGTCCGGATGGTGCGCATCACGCTTTGGACTCCCTGCACTTATTGTAGGTTTTTCTGTGCAAGCGATTTTACTGGTAGTACTTTTTTTGGTGGGCGCGCATGCACCTGCCGCCATCGCGATAATCATGTTTATCGCTCTGAGTATGTATATACTCTCAGTACCCTGCGTGACTATGTTTATGAGTGTTGCTCGCGTCAAGTATCCTAAAGCAGTAACCCTTGCCGCTTCTTTAGAGCCGATGGCCTTTAACATGGGGATTGCTTTTGGTACCGCTGTGGGTGGCGCTATCGTAACGAGTCCTGGCATGCAATACTTAGGAATCGTTGGTGCTTTCTTTTCGCTTGTTGCGCTTGCATTTACCCTCATCACCATACGTCTGAACACTCGTGCTCGCGCGCGAAGGTAGGCCTTTTCCCACTTCAAAACTTTTAGATTTGTTAAGAAAGCCTTTAGGAACTGATAAGAAATCAAACGCATACTTATCATTATTGAAGGCGGTATGCTTTCGAGCTCGATGTAAAAGCGAGCACAAAGACACAAATTGCTTGCATGCAAATCTAAAAGGAGCAGCACAATTTAGATGCAGCGAAATGTTTTGGAATACCTCGAAAAGAGTGCTTTGCACTACAGCGAAAAAACCGCAGTGACAGACGGATGTGTAAGCTATAGCTACGCAGAACTTTTACATCTCTCGCAAAAAATAGGCAGCGCTCTTGTCGATAGAGCGCAACCGGGCAAGCCAGTGTGTGTCCTAGCAGAAAAGGGCGTCGATACGCTCGCGGTCTTTTTGGGTATCGTGGCCGCTGGGGCTTTTTATGTCCTACTAAACCCAGAGCTTCCTCAAAGTCGCTTGTCAAAAATCAAGTCCGTGCTCGGCGCAAAGTGCCTTATCACCGACAAAGCACACCTCACTCTAGCCGAAACCTTGATTGACAAGTCTCGCATCTTTTTGATTGAAGAAATCAAGGACGTTCCTATTAACGAAAAAGCCCTGCAGACCAGGCGCGCGCACGCCATCGACAGCGACCCTCTTTATGCCAATTTCACTTCGGGCTCAACGGGCACGCCTAAAGGAGTCGTCATCTCTCACCGAAGTGTCATTGACTTCATTGACCAGTTTGTGAGCATTTTTTCAATAGACGAAACCGATGTTATCGCCAATCAGGCGCCTTTTGATTTTGATGTCTCCGTCAAAGATATCTATGCGAGTCTTGCCGTCGGTGCAACCTTACTCATTGTGCCAAAAGACTTATTTTCCAAACCCGCACAACTCCTTGATTTTCTGTGCGACCACACGCCAACAACTATGATTTGGGCAGTATCTGCACTTTTATTAATCAACACCTGCCACGGGCTAGATTATCGCGTACCCACAAGCGTAAAGCGTGTACTTTTTAGCGGCGAAGCAATGCCGCTCAAGCCTTTGCAAACCTGGATGAATCATCTACCTGAGGCGCAGTTCGTAAACCTCTATGGACCCACCGAGATTACCTGCAACTGCACTTATCACATCATCGAACGTGACAAAGACTACACATGTGGCATCCCTATTGGCAAAGCCTTTCCTAATGAAGAGGTGTTTTTGCTTGATGGCGACACACTCGTAAGCACCCCCGACACACCGGGTGAGATATGCGTGCGCGGCAGCGCGCTTGCGCTTGGTTATTTCAACGCTCAAGAACAGACAGATGCAGCCTTTGTACAAAACCCCCTCAAACCATACTATCCGGAAAAGATATACCGCACAGGCGATATGGGCATATATAACGCCTCAGGTGAGATAATTTTTTGTGGACGCAAAGACTTTCAAGTGAAATACCTTGGCCACCGCATAGAACTCGAAGAAATAGAACGCGCAATAAACGCGCTGCCGAAAATAGAGCGCGCCTGCGTGATATTCGACGAAAAAAAGCAGCGACTGTATGGGTTTTATATTGGAGACATCGACAAAAAAGCGCTGCATGCACAACTTAAAAGTGCGCTTCCAACTTATATGATCCCCGGCTCGCTCGTACAGCTTGACTCCTTCCCTATTACCAAAAATGGCAAAATCGACCGACGTCAACTCTTGGAACGGAAAAAACGATGAACGAAATAATCGAAATAGAAAAACCTGCGACAACAAAAGCAGCGGCGAATACATCCTTTGCAGACATCCTGCAAAATCACGCAACGCCTTTGTATGTATTTGACCTCGCAAAGCTAAAAAACAGAGTAGCGTATTTCCGCTCGGTGCTGCCGGAAAGCATAGAGATTTGCTATGCCATGAAAGCAAACCCTTTTGTCGTTAAACCACTCTCTGAGCAGGTTGACTACCTAGAGATATGCTCTCCCGGAGAGCTTAAAATTTGCCAAAATCTTTCCGTTGACGAGAGCAAATTTATCATTTCCGGTATTTATAAAGCCGAAAAAGACATCGCAGAGCTCATAGGTTCGTCAAAACATGTCGCAGCCTACACTGTCGAATCTCTCGGTCAGTTTAGGCTCTTGCGAACTGCAGCGCAGCACTATAACAAAAAGATAAAGGTGCTTTTGCGCCTCAGCAGCAAAAACCAATTTGGCATCGACCGCGCAGACCTCACCAAGCTTATTGCGGACTTTGCAAACGATGAGTGGATAGAGATAGCTGGTCTGCAATATTTTTCAGGTACACAAAAATCCTCTATCAAAAAGATAGCGCGCGAATGTGCGCTTTTAGATGACTATCTCACAGAGCTGAAGGAAACGTATAACTTTACCATGCCGAAGCTCGAATTTGGCCCCGGGTTTCCAGTGGCCTATTTCGAAGGCGAGCAGTTTGACGAGGAAAGCTATATGAGCGCGCTTGCCGAGCTGCTAAAAAACATGCACTACGCTGGCCCCATCACCCTAGAGATAGGACGCAGTCTTACAGCTACGTGTGGCACCTACTTTACGCGCGTGGTTGACATGAAACAAAACTGCTCAGAGAACTACGCTATAGTAGACGGCGGCATGCATCAAATTGTTTACTACGGGCACTTTATGGCCATGAAACACCCCCGCTTTTCTTTGCTACCTCCACGCTCCGAAGGCGAAAAGAAGACTTGGCACATATGCGGTTCCCTCTGCACGATGAATGATTTCTTAGCAAAACAAGTTGAGCTCATCGATCTCAAAGTAGGCGATATCTTGGCTTTTGAAAACGCCGGTGCTTATTGCATGACAGAAGGCATGTCACTTTTCTTAAGTCGCGACCTGCCAGAAATCATCCTTTTAAACGAAGATAAAACCTGCACGGTAGTAAGAAAGCCTCTCGCTACCGGTGAGTTTAATACGCCCCACTACGAAAAGGAGTAAAACATTATGGACGAAAGACTATACGAAATACTCGAAGATATCCAACCCGAGGTGGACTATCACACCTGCACAACACTTATCGACGACCACTATATCGACTCGTTGTCTTTGATTGCCCTCATCGCTGAGCTCGAAGACGAATACGACATCACCATCTCAGCCGTTGAGATAGTACCTGAAAACTTTAATTCAGCAGCGAGTATTTGGCAGCTTATCACTCGCCTACAAGAGGAAGATTAGAGCGACGTCTATTTCGTCTTACTTTTCGCTAGGATACCTTGCTATCCTTTTGCCTCTCACGATAGGGGCATACTCAATCGCGCCAAAGAGAGTACGCAGATGGGTCATCCTGCTTGCGAGCTGGGCATTTTTTTGGGCAGTCAGCGAAACACTCATTGTCTATCTGCTTATCTCCATAGTGCTCGTGCACTACTTTGGGCTCTGGCTCGGTGCACTACAAACCAAAAGCGATGCGCTTTTAAAGTCGGCCGAGGCGAGCGAGAAAAAAGCTCTCAAAGCACGCTGTCTCAAAAAGCAGCGCTTGGTGATGGCGGGGGGTGTATGCATCAATCTCGGCATCTTGCTGTTTTTGAAATACAGCCCCTTTTTTACTGCCAACATCAATACGCTGCTGGCGTTTTTGGGTACGGGAATAAGCATTGAGATACCCTCCTACGCTCTGCCGATTGGTATTTCTTTTTATACGCTGCAAGCACTCGCCTACCTTTTTGATGTGTATCGCAAAAAAATACCTGCCGACACTAACATCTTAAGACTCGCACTGTTTATGAGCTTTTTCCCACAGATTATGGAAGGGCCTATTTGTCGCTACAGCGACACAGCCGAAAGGCTATGGGAAGCGCGCCCCATCAGCTATCACAATCTCACCTTTGGAGTGCAGCGCATTTGCTTAGGCCTTGCAAAAAAACTAATCGTAGCCGACCGTCTCAACTTGTTTATTAAAAATATCTTTGGCAATTACGCCAACTATGACGGATGCGTTATCGCTGTTGCCATAGTTTTTTATACACTACAGCTCTATATGGACTTTTCTGGCACAATGGATATTGCTCTAGGTACCGGCGAGATTTTTGGCGTCAGCCTGCCTGAAAATTTCAAACGCCCCTTCTTTTCAACGAGCATATCTGAGTTTTGGAAAAGATGGCACATCACGCTCGGCACTTGGTTTAAAGACTATGTCTTTTTCCCAATCTCTATGGCAAAGCCGCTAAAAAAGCTCACCATCCGCGCAAGAAAGCACCTCGGAAACCACTTCGGGCCACTCGTATCAGGTAGCATTGCTCTTTTTGCAGTCTGGTTAGGAAATGGGCTTTGGCATGGCGCCGGATGGCACTACATCTTTTTTGGCATGTATCATTTTGTCTTGATTTTGCTCGGAAACGCCATAGTGCCTTACGCCATAAAGCTCTGCGGCAAACTCAACATCTCTCGCAAGGGTTTACCTTATCGTATCTTTCAGATTGTGCGCACCTCGATACTGGTGTGCATAGGTGAGCTCTTCTTTAGAGCAGACAACCTCATCATAGCTTTTGGCATGCTCGGCAAAACGCTGACGAACTTTAATTTCTCAAGCTTTTATGATGGCACACTCTTAAAGTGCGGTATGGACGGCTATGACTTCATCGTAATACTAATCGTCGTGCTTGTGCTTTTTGCGATTGGCCTGATACAAGAAAAAGGCATCTCTATCAGAGAGGCGATATCAAAAAGAAACGTAGTGTTGAGACTTTGTGCCTACGAGGCACTCATCATCGTAATTATCGTGTTTGGTGCGTACGGAACTGGCTATGTAGCACTCGACCCCATTTACGCTAAATTTTAAAAGAAGGAGGATAGCGTGCTTTACCTAAAAAGAATAGCGGCATTTCTCGTGCTTTTGTGCAGTACCTGCATCCTTATCATTTGCGCGTCCTATCTCTTCTCGCCAAAAAACAACACTGCCGAAGCTGGTATGGAAGAAGTCTCGGCAAATGGCATTTTGGCCGAAGCGGAAAACACCGTCGACGCACTCGTCATCGGCGACAGCGAATCTTATTGCGCAATCACACCCATGCAAATATGGCAAGAACAGGGATATACCTCTTATGTCTGCGGCACCGACGCTCAAACACTCGATTATTCTTTGACGCTTTATAGGCGCACACTTGAAAAGCAAAGCCCTAAGCTCGTTATTTTAGAGACCGATGCGATATATCGTGACATCTCTGAATCAAGTGCATGTATTACGGAGGCAAGCAACATATGCGCCGTCTTTCGCTATCACAACCGCTGGAAAAGCCTTAACGCACTCGATTTTACTACGACGGCAACCTACACCAATGTCAACGACTACAAAGGTTATGTCTACAACAACAAAATAGACGGATGCGAAACACGCGATTATATGGCCTACACCGAAAAGTCCGCCGAGATTTCTCAACGCGCTCGTGAGTATGTGCAAAAAATAAAAGCCCTCTGCGACGAAAATGGCGCGCAACTTTTGTTTTTGAGCACACCAAGCTCATATAACTGGAACTACGAACGTCATAACGGTATTTCTGCGCTTGCCGCAGAGCTTGAATGCGACTACCTCGACTTAAACCTCGAAAGCGACGCGCTCCAAATCGACTGGCAAACAGACACCAAAGACAAAGGGGATCATCTCAACTATTATGGCGCGCAAAAAACAACTCACTATCTGGCGAACTATTTAGCACAGACCGGCCTTTTAACCGATCATAGAGGTGATGGTCGCTATGAAAGCTGGGATGAATCGCTTAGCAAATATGAAGCGAGCGTATCGTCAAACTAACTTTAGATAAAAAGTTCACGTAATGTATTCAATTATGGAGTAGAGTAGAAAAAACCAATTACAAGCACGGAGCTACAAGCCATGACAGCAGAAGAAATATTAATCATAGAAGACGATGCCGATATCCGCGAAGGTGTCAGAATTTTGCTCGAAAGCGAGCAATACAAAGTTGTCGAAGCAGCCAATGGAAAAGATGGCCTCTCTCTGCTTGATGACGATGTTGATCTCGTCATACTTGATGTCATGATGCCTGGCATGTCAGGCCTGCGCACCTGCGAAGAGATAAGGAAAACATCTAATGTGCCCGTGCTTTTCCTCACTGCAAAGTCCCAAGAGTCAGATAAGCTCATTGGGCTCATGGCAGGCGGCGACGACTACCTCGCAAAGCCTTTTTCCTACGCTGAACTGCTCGGACGCGTAAAAGCACTCGTGCGGCGCTACAATATTTATCGCGGACGCACAGCAGACAAGACCGAGGCGGCAGACCCCTATATCGAGATGGGCGACATAAAGATTAACGAGAAATTCAATGAGGTGTATGTAGCAGGTGAAGCGAAAGAACTCTCAAATATCGAATATCGTATCTTGCTTCTCATGATGCAACACCCCAAGAAAATATTTTCCGCCCAAAACTTGTACGAAAGCGTATGGGAAGAACCTTACTTTTATTCCTGCAACAGCACTATCATGGTGCACATTAGAAAGCTGCGCGTAAAAATAGAAAGCGACCCTAAAAATCCAAAATACATCAAAACCGTTTGGGGGAAGGGATACAAATTTGATGCAGGATATTAATAGACGACGCTCTATCTACACCCAACTTTTATGGCTTTTGCTCGCGTCGGCTCTCGTCTCAGGTGTACTTTTTGGTCTTTTACACCTCTGTGGGCAATCGTTAATCGATTATTGCCTCTACGAGACCGACTACGTTGAAGATAAAAATCAAAGCTATGTCGAAAAACTACAGAAATACATTAACGAAAACGACCTTTCATCAAATGACACTCCACAGCTCAAATCGTGGGTTGAGACGCAAAAAATTTTAGATGTCCAGATTTATAAAAACAATATCCAGACCTTTGACTCAAACTACCCCGACCAGGATATATGGGAAGAAGAGATCGAGGCCGTCAATTATGGTTGGATAAGCTATCGTCCTATTCAGTTTAGCGACGGCGCCGCTGAAATTGTCATATCGGGCTTTTATGGATACCAGCTCAATAACTACGCACTCATAATTAATATTGCTCTTTCGTTTTTGCTGTTTTTACTGCTTGTATTTTTAGGAATACACCGCAAAATGAAATATATCACGAGGCTTAGCCACGAAATTGAGATACTTGAGGGTGGACAGCTCGACTACGAGATAACCGTACAGGGCAAAGATGAGCTAGCGCGCCTATCTAAGGGACTCAACGACATGCGTCTTTCTTTTCAAGGTCTTATCGAAAACGAAGCTCAAATGGTTCAAGAAAACCAGCGTATTATCACTGAGATGTCTCATGACATTCGCACCCCTATAACGTCTTTGATGCTCTATATAGAGATACTGAAAAAAGGTCAGTACAAAGATGACGAGCAGCTAAAGTCTTATATAGAAAAGCTTGAGCAAAACGCTTTACGCTTAAAACAACTCACTGACCACCTGTTTGAATACACCCTCACCTCAGGCGAAAAAGAAATCGAGCTCGAAGAGCCCGAAGACGCGAGGCTAATATTTTTTGACCTCTTTTCAGAAACCTGTAACTATCTTAACCAGCAAGGCTTTAAAGTAGAGTTTAGCGCTGATTTCCCTGATGAAAAGCTGAGAGTTTCTGCAGACTACGTGATGCGTATCATGGATAACATAACTTCCAACATAATCAAGTATGCAGACCCGGCCTACCCTATCCGCATTACAACTGCCGACGCGAGTGCTGATACAAACGAACACTCCTTTATCGTTGTTTTCGAAAACCGGATACGTACAACTGATGACAAGGTTGAAAGCACCGGCATAGGCCTAAA
>CAYNWQ010000044.1:0-6349 GCA_964400955.1 uncultured Gordonibacter sp.
GGCCATTCATATTAATGGTTATGTAAGACACTGCGGGGATAGTAAGGGAGCTGGTGAGGTTCCAATCGCAATCCATGTAAATAGGAAGGCCGTCTTTTGCAGCAGTTATGGCATCGTCTACTGAGTAATAATAGGTGGTAGTGCTACCTTTAGAATGCGCCACGGCGGTGGTCTCTTGGGGGGATGCAACTTGTGTGGAAGCGTCGGATGCAAGTGCAACTTGCGTGGAAACTGCGTCAAGAGATACCTCTTGTGCAAAGGCGATATCTGTTGCGTATAGACAGCATACACAAATCACTAGACAGCTTAGAGCTAGTGTTGCAGTAACGCTTTTTCGAACATGACCCATAAGTCTTGTTGTAATTACGCCTTGTAGTTTAGTGCTATTCATAAACGCTATTCCTTCTATGTAAATCCGCCGATTTATTCTAGCGTAAAAACGGAGGCTAAAATGTCTGTGGCATTATAAATGCACAGTACACAATACCAAATCGCAGCTTTTTATGCCTGTACACAAAAAAATAAATCCACTATAATTTGCGTCATTGTTAAGGCAAACACTTGCGTTCGCGTGGTCGTTTGATAAATGAGTCAAGCATAGGATTCAATGAACTGGGGATATCGTGGATAATTTGAATCAAGGCAAGCAAAAAGAGGATATGTGCAGTCTTTTTTTTGGCCGCCTAGGTAAAACATCTGCTGTGCTTCTCGCTTTTCTTGTACTTGTGATTGCGTTGATTATCGCAATCGCGCTTGCGGTAGCTCCCTCATCAGCGCTCGTGACTTCTGCGACACTTTCCACGCAAGCCTTAGCCTCAGAGGACACGGCGACACCTACTGCAGACGCATCTACTACAGCGATATCTACTACAGCGACATCCACCACGTCTACCACAGCGGCATCTACTACCGACACATCTGCTGCCACCGACAGCCAAACAAAAGTCGTTCGTGTGGGTTGGTATCAAAGCGATATGTTTCAAGAAGGCACGTCCGACGATGAAGCAAAAAGCGGATACTGCTATGACTATCTTCAAAAAGTGGCTGATTATACTTCTTGGGAATACGAGTACGTATATGGTGGCTGGACAGATCTCTACGAAATGCTCGTAAACGGCGAGATTGACTTTCTTGGCGGGGTCTCTATCACCGAAGAGCGTGATGGCCTTATGCTTTTCCCCGACGCTGAAATGGGGCTAGAGGATTATTACCTGTGCAAAAAGGCGAAGGATGTCACCATTTCGTCAAACGATTTGACTACCTTAAATGGAAAAAAGGTAGGACTTATCTACAACAATCTCATGTCGGACTATACCGAGCAGTGGATAGAGTCTGAAGATCTCGATATAACAACCGTTTATTTCAATAGCTTTGAAGAAAGAGACGCAGCGTTTGAAGCAGGAGAAATTGACCTTAAGACCACCACGCTCGATGCAGATCTTACCTCAGAAACAACCAAAGAAGTGGCTGTCGTTGGCAAAGAGCCCTACTATATTGCTGTAAACAAAAACAGAGCTGACTTGCTAAAAGAGTTCAACAAGTCTGTAACTACTATAAACGCACTTGACCCCTATCTTTTCCAGACTTTGCATTCTGAAAACTACGACTTGGTTTCTTCGGAAATAGAGTTATCTCAAGAGGAAATATCATGGTTCAGAAGTCATGGGACAATCGTTGTAGGCTATTTGGATAATTATCTTCCCTACTCCGATACAGATGAAAATGGCGAAGTGCGAGGACTGCTCACCGATGCGCTTGATGCTGTTCTTGAAACCTTGAATTTGGACAAGATGCCAGAAATACGCTACGTTGCCTATACCAACTATGAGCAAATGGTTGCTGCGCTGAGAAATAGCGAGATTGATATCGCATTTCCGGTGTTAGAGAGTTTATGGGAGCTCGAGGAAAATAGCATACACGCCACTTCTCAAGTCGTCTCTGACAGCGGCGCGCTCTTTTGCAAGCCCGCCAAGCTCAACGAAACCATCCAAAAAATTGCCGTCAATGAAAATAACTCTTTGCAAATCGGCTATTCTAAAAAAGTATATCCAGATGCAGAGTTAGTTTATTATGCGTCCATTGACGATTGCTTGAAAGCTGTCGTAAACGATGAAGCTGATGGCACTATCATGGACGCGCTCAGAGTGCAATACGTTATCGCCAACGATGACTATAGTGAACTTACCTATATCCAGCTTAGCGCTACGACGGGGAAGTGTTTTGGTGTCAATCACGAAAACAAAGAGCTTCTGCTCACGCTTAATCGCGCTATAAAGATACTCGGCACGTCGTACGGTACTGAGTATTCTTATCGCTATACCACAGATTTCTTTACGTACGACTTGTCCGATTATATCAAGAAATACTTGAACCAGATTGCTATTGTCATAGCCTTGCTTGTTGTGGTAATTATTGTATTTTCAGTTAGGTCTCTCAGAAAAAAGCAGCAGCAGGTTTTAGAAAAAGACCAGCTCAAAGAGCAGGCAGAAGCGGCAAATCGAGCAAAGTCTGTCTTTTTGTTTAACATGAGCCACGATATACGCACCCCTATGAATGCGATACTCGGTTTTTCTGAGCTTATGGAAAAAGAGCTCGACCAGCCCGAAAAGCTCAAAGACCATCTCGGAAAAATCAAAATAGCCGGCCGGTATTTGCTCGGGCTTATTAACAATGTGCTTGAAGTTGCAAGGATCGACAGCGGTAAAGAGCACCTCGATGAAAACATTGCCGACTTGACAAATGTGAGCGCCATCGCGATGTTTGAAAATGATATCAAAAATAAGCAACTGACCCATCGTATTGACCTCGACATTACGCACAAATACGCTTATGTTGATACCCAAAAGCTCCAAGAGATCTTGTCAAATTTGCTGTCAAATGCCATTAAGTACACTCCAAATGGTGGCGACATCTTGATTGCTCTGAAAGAGATAGACTGCGAGAGGTCAGGATACGCCACCTATGTGTATACGGTTTCAGATAACGGTATTGGCATGACCGAAAAATTCCAGCAGCAGGTTTTCGACTCTTTTACGCGCGAGCGTAGCTCTACAGAAAGCCGCGTGATGGGTACGGGACTTGGCATGTCTATCGTAAAGAGTCTTGTAGACTTGATGGGTGGCACCATTGACGTGGACAGTACTCCCGGAAAAGGCTCCACTTTTACGGTAACATTGCAACTGCGTATTGCAAATGAGCCTGACTATGCAGCGCAGAAATCCTATAGTGAAGACGAGGTAAAGCTCGAACTAAGCGACTTAAATATCCTTTTAGCTGAAGACAACGCGCTCAACGCAGAGATTGCTATCGCGCTTTTGCAGGATGCAGGAGCTCGGGTTGATCACGTCAAAGATGGCATTGAGTGCGTCAATAAAATGGAGCAGGCTGCTTCCCATACCTATGACGTCATCTTGATGGATATCCAGATGCCCAACTTAGATGGCTATGGCGCTACCAGTCGCATTCGTAGCATGGACGATGCGCAAAAAGCCGCTATCCCCATAGTGGCAATGACGGCAAATGCGTTCGAGGAAGATAAACAAGCCGCTTTTGCTGCTGGTATGAATGGACATATCGCCAAGCCCATCAGTGTAAAAGCAATCGCGAAAGCTCTTGAGTTTGTAAAAAGTGACGCAGATCAAGAGGGTTAAAGGTTCGCACCAAGAGAGTAAAAGGCGCGGACTAAAAAGTTAAAGGCACGGGTCGAAAGGCTTAAGCGTCTCATACAACAAGACGCATGGATAGCGTTTATCCATGCGTCTTTTGCTCTACTGTTTGTAAGTCTGTCGCTATAAGTTTGCAGCGAATTCCGCCCATTCCTCATCGGTAAAACAAAGGATACGATCGCGATTTACGTCACATTCTGATTGACGTGCATCCACGTTTGACTCGAGACCGTCGTAGAGATTTTGGAGCATAGTCAGAGCATCGTCGGCAATATCGGCGATGTAGAGACTAACATCTTGAGCACTGTAGTCACCGAGTGTTTTAAGCGTTTTCGCGCTTACGTAAATTTCTTTCGCGGCAGCTTCGGTTTCGGAAGTGATTTCACCCGATTTTGAAGCAGATACAATAGCTGGAATGTTGTCTACTATGATATCGATGTCTTCAAGCACGGTTTCTTTTACATTAGAGCTATTGATGGCTTTGGCTTGTGTTTCTGCTTCGCCGTCGAGTGCTTCATAAGTCGAAGCTGCGTTTGTCCATCCGTCTTTTGCGCTTGCGGCGGCTAAGCTTTCCACTTCTGGCGCGCTAGAAGTTATTTCAGAAACGGCGCTTTCGGTGTTGCTACAACCTGCCAATATGCCCCCAGAAATAAGGGCTGCAGTGCAAAGGAATAAGAGATACTTTTTCATTGAGTAATACCTTTCTTTTTGTCTTGGTCTGTACCATCGTAAATGCACGTGCAAAATTCTTTTTTGGTTTATACACTGGCTTATGCACGTGCGAACCTATAACTGTTTTCTCCTTGAGATAGTCAGTGCCAGATAAGTCTGTGTATATGCTTGTTGTGCCCTTAGTGGTCGTACACCTCCTCTACCCCTATAAGTTTTCCAATGCGTTCGTGCATTTGACGAAGGTTTCCTGGTTGAAATTCCAATGGTTTCATGCGATAACGTTCGTATGCGCAAGTCATGATGTCATCAGTGAACACTTCATTGGAAACGCTAATAGCGCCACTATGGCATATATCTTCGCAGCAGCGGCATTTTACGCATCTGCTCGGAAAGTGATCGATGCCAAAGCTGCCGTCTTGCTCTTTAAATTTTTGCAATGCGCCCGTTGGACAAAAAGTGGCGCATCGCTGGCAAGAGTCGCAAAGGTCAGCGTCAATTATCACGTGACCCCATAGCCTCGTATCTATAAGTGCGTCTTTAGGCTCTCCTAGAGCTTCAAGGCCCTCAAGGAGGCGCCTACGGCGGCTGGGAATAAAATGGGGAAGTGTTCCGTCTGCTTGTACTCTTGTATAGCGAGGATTCTCCTTTTTTGCGTTATCAGGCGTACTGTCTATTTTTTTAATAATTTGTTCAGCTGCGTATTCTTCAGTTAAATAGCCTATGCTTTTTGCATTGCGTGCACCCTTTTGCAAAAATGATCGTTTGCTTGCGTCAAAAGAGGTATCTTGCATGCGGCAGACACGCGGAAATGTTGAACTGAGTTTAACGATGCAGGTAGAGTGCCAGGCTTGCAAGAGTTCGTTGGCGCTCGATGTAACTGCGCATGCTGCTTTGAAACCGTGGTGATGAGGGCAAGAGTCGCAATCACTAGCCACGAGCGATATTTGCCTACATCCTAGAGCAGCAAGCATGATAATTAAGCTTTCTTCGACGCGCCCGAGGCATTTCACCTCTACAACTTTTTCTCTATCGAGGCTATTTCCGGCTTTGTCAAGATGTTTGTGACACGCAATGCTTACGATGCCATCAGTTTGCTCCATTACTTTAGTGCAGTGCATAAATAACTTTGCGTCGTCTGGCTGGTGTGCTTCAAGTGCGCAAGTGGGGCAAATGGTAGCGCATGTTCCGCAGCCAATGCAATTTTCTGGTTTCAAGACTAATTCGTCATCTATGATGCTAATGCACCCCGATGTGCATACTTCAGCGCAGCGCATGCAATTAGCGTTTCTGTTTCTCACCACTGCGCAACGTTGCTGATGTACCGTGATATGAGAGCTTTGTATCTTGTTTAGAAGCCCGAATATGTTTTGCCCTTTAGGCATGATTGACACCTTCGTCATCTGCTGCGGATTTGGATGTGTCGGGTGTGTCATAGCATGAATCGTCATCTGCTGCGGATTCGGATGTGTCGGATGTGCCGCAACATGAATCGTTGTCTGCTTCGGATTCGTTGTTTGCCTCATCGTCCGTTTCCGGCTCAGGTAAGTCGCAAAATTCTTTTGTGACGCTGTCTAGGTAAGCTATGCTTCCATCGGAAAAAATAACGCCCCAAACCCTTTTTCGCAAAGCGGGCATCCATATGCCACCATTTTCTGCGGCTTTTGCTTTCTCTGATTCAAGAATGGCTGCTTCTTGCGCTTTTGCACGTGCGCATTCATATTCATTGCGATGTGTTTCGTGAATTGTTTGTTCGGAAAAACGCAAGGCGCTTAAGCCCTGATAATGGCTTTGAGGCTGCTCTTCTTCAGGATTGTCTTCGCCTGGCTCATCAGTATCTGACGTCTCTTCGTCTACTTCGTCTTGTCTAAGCGTTATATTTTGTGCTGTTGCTTCATCTTGATCCGTTGCTGCATCTAGAGTCGTCGCCTGCGCTGTGATCTGCGCTTCAGCAGTGTTTGCCTCTGCGGCACACGTTGCTTTGGCGCGCATTTCTATGGTGCAGGCTTCTGTCG
>CAYNWQ010000044.1:6449-8499 GCA_964400955.1 uncultured Gordonibacter sp.
CCTCTGTCGCGCTCACCTCTGTCGTGCTTGCCTCTGCCTGTTCATCAAGCGCTGCCTGTTCATCAAGCGCTGCCTGCTCATCAAGCGCTGCCTGCTCTTTTTGCGCCGCCTCTTCTTTTTCGTGACGTGCAAGTTCGTTTTCAGAAACACGATCTTCAAAATAGTGTTGCATGTAGTTTTTATTTTGAAGAGCGACTAGATCGTAATCGATAAAGGGCGCATCTATACGAACGACCTCTTTATCACCAAACACGCCATCATTGAGCAAGGTATAGAAGGTATCAAGCACACCCCCCACATCTCCAAAGCGGTTTGTGGCGGTATTTGCAATGCTTAACACATATTTATCAAAGCATAGTTCAAGGCGAGAAAACTGCAGTGCTTCTTTTACCTGCGGGTCAATATTGCTCGGCACCTCAAGTCTTAAAAGATCTTTCTGTAATTCATCGAGACGTTCGTCGAGTTGTGGACGCATAATCTTTTTCCAGTTGTGGCGTGCAACCTCGTCTTCGCGCTCCCAAAGGGGTCTATGCAAAAGAGAAACACGTAAACCTAGACTAGGCAATACCTTAGGATAAGAGGCGCAGGCATCATTTATGAGCTGGTTTTTTGTTTTCGGCTTTTCGGTCATGGCGCGTACGAGTTGCTCTGCTGAGGGTATGGGGAAGTAATGTTTGACGTCTTCCGGCAATATTTTGGGCAACTTCTTGGATGAAGTATCGATGTTTGTGCGCTCAGTATTAGGAATACCAAAACTGCGTCGCATTACAAAAGTTTCCCTATAAGTGTCGAGCGCCTCTGGTGTTATGAGACGTCCCTGTCTGTTGAGGATACCTATTGAGTCAGCTTTGTCGGCGAGGTTTGTGGCACTTGCAATAGCGCTATCAATACCTCGTGCAACTTGCAAAAGAGCCTCTGAGACATCCTGGTTGTCGGCACCCTCTTCAAGCGCTTCTTGGGCTTGAAGCTCAAGGGCGTTTTGTGCGTCCTGCTCAGGTAGTCCGAAATGCTCAGCAATTTCGTGTGTTGCTGAAGCGCTTTTAAACACGCTGAGAAGCACGGCCGTATCAAAAAGGTCTTCTGTTTGTAATGCAGGTGTCGCCACCTTAATGCGAAATGTAGTGTGAATCATGTTCGCCCCCAAACGATTTTTTTGTCGGTTCAATGATTGCAATCTTATATGCGCTTCTGTTGCCTTAACAAGGTTCGCTCCGCGCTATTTGATGCAAAAAGGTAAAGAATCACTCGCCAAAAATCACTCGCTACGAGTGAGAGGGGCAAAAAATAAGCCACCTACACGTAAAAAAATGGCTAGTTAGGAACGATGTGCAAAAAAGTTAGGCGTCTTATAGTGCATCTCGTCATTTGGCGAGGGCATCGATAAAACTTCCCCCTCCTCATCGGTTCCCTCGCCTTAGATGTTTATAGGTATGTATGCATAAGAGAGGTTGTTTTATGTTTCAAGCAAATCAGGCTCCACAAGTTCCTGCTGGCGGCAACGCGTCTCCCTTTGCGAACGCGGGAAAAGACAGAAAATCAAAAATGCCCATCCTTCCCACCGAAGAAGTCGAGCGCCAATATAGGGCAAAGCTAGAAGCTGAGCGCATGAGCGACGAAGAGTTTGCTGATCTTTGGCGAAGCCTCAGAGCAGATGCGGTCGCTGCCGAGAAAGTGGCACAAGCGCCCTATGATTTAAAGCGCGCCAGCGAGAAAAGTGTGGCGGATCAAGAGGGGGTTGAGCCGGTTGAGGTAGATCCGCTCGATCCGGACTTTGAATACATGACAGATGACGGCAAGACCATAGATGGTATTGATGCAATCAGAGCTCGCGAAATGGAAAAGGCTGCATTAGAGGCTGAGTTGGCTGCACAAAAGCCCGAAGATGAATTAAGCTTCGACGAAAAAGTAGAAAAATGCAAGACATGCGTGTTGCGCACCAATCGCTTCCGTGAAATCTTGCGTAAAACTTTGGTTTTTTGCATCGAACGCAAACAACTTCATGCTGTCGAAGAAGAAATACAAACATATCCCGAGTACGAGGCAGCAGCCC
>CAYNWQ010000045.1:0-4862 GCA_964400955.1 uncultured Gordonibacter sp.
GCTGTACGGCAATCTCTCGCGTAATCTCCCTAAACTCTCGTGCTCCCACGCGACACACATCTAATGCGCTACACCCTCGTGCTCCCCACGCGACGCACATCTAATGCGCTACACCCTCGTGCTCTCACGAGACGCACATCTAATGCGCTACACCCTCATGTTTTCGCGCAGCATGTCTTACTTCGTGCGCTCCCGTCGTGCCCAAATAAGGTGCTTTTGTGAAAAAGTTAACCAAGTCTGCCAAATAATTGTGAAAAAGTTAGCTAAGGCTTCCATTTTGCAAAAAAGTATTTTAATATGCGCTTGTTATACAAAGCTAACATTGACGGGAGAGTTTGCTATGCAGGATGTAGCGGTTGCGGAAATGGGCGGATGCGCTGTACGTTCTCAGGCAGAAGGAGTACGTACACGTATGCATCAGATGCCGTTGTCGTTTCTAAAGAGTGGTGAGGCTGCTACTATTGCGAAAATTCGCGATAAGGGTGAGGTTCATCATCATTTGGAAAACCTTGGGTTTGTTGAGGGCGCCACGGTTAAAGTGGTCACCGAGCAAGCGGGCAATCTGATTGTGGAAGTGAAAGGTGCGCAAGTCGCTCTTAACAAGCAGGTCGCATCACGTATAATTACGTGCTAGATATGCACAGGTAAGTGCGTAAGTGCGCAAGTGTTTGCGGTACGGGCTTCACGTGAAACTCGTGGGTTTTTACGTGCAAAATGCGTGCAATATTTCGCAGGTAATTTTTTCAAGCAATCCCGTAAAAGTTAGCAATTGGTGAGGTGAGAGCCTTGCTTTGGGCTCTACGGCAGACAAAGAAAGGATAAAAGTATGGCAGAAGCAGGGCAAAAAACCTTGCGTGAGGTGCCCATTGGTAGTTCGGCAGTTGTGCGTCGTCTGACCGGCGAAGGCGCGCTTAAGCGTCACATCATGGACATGGGCATCACGAAAGGCGCAGAAGTCTACGTGCGTAAAGTAGCTCCTTTAGGCGATCCTATCGAGGTTACAGTACGTGGGTACGAGCTTTCGTTGCGTAAAGACGAAGCCGAGCATGTTTTAGTCGACTAAAAGAAAGTGAACGAGTTTTTGTTGCGCAAGGACGAAAGCAATCGGGTTCTTGTTGACTAAAATGCGGTGCAAAATGTTTCACGTGAAACATTTTGATTGCAAGAAGCGTTTGTGCTAGCAAAAAACGAAAACGCTGCATGAAACGCGCAGCGCGTAAAAAGCGCGAAAGACACAGTACGAAACGTACGGCATACGAAAGACGTTTCGTACAAAAGCGCGAAAAGCACGAGAGAGTGCAAAGGTGAGCACGAAAGGCGGGCGCACGAGGCGCCTAAATTTAAGCAGCTCAGTTAGCATAAGTTAACTTTTCGGAATGACAGTACCGCCTTATTATCTAGGCGATTTGAGAGGGTAGCCAAGTGGGCAACCAGCTAGGTAGCCAACCAATTGCTCAGCCAACTAACAAGGCGATTTGAGTGGGGTAGTGTCATTCCGGCAAAACGACAAAAAAGAAAGGTAAATCATGGGAATTCGCATAGCGCTTGCTGGCAACCCAAATTGCGGCAAGACAACCATGTTCAACGACCTGACTGGCGCCAACCAATACGTTGGCAACTGGCCAGGTGTAACCGTTGAAAAAAAGGAGGGCAAGTATAAGGGTGATAAAGACATCACTGTTACCGACTTGCCGGGCATTTATTCGCTTTCTCCGTATTCACCCGAAGAAATTGTTGCACGTGATTACTTGCTTGACGGCAATCCTGACGTAGTCATCAACCTCGTAGATGCAACCAACCTCGAGCGCAACTTGTATTTGACCATGCAGATTATCGACACGGGTTTGCCGGTAGTCTTAGCGCTCAATATGATGGATCTCGTTGAGAAAAATGGCGACAAGATAGATGTTGCTAAGCTTTCAAAAAAGCTTGGTTGCCCCATCGTCGAGACTTCTGCTCTCAAAGGCCGCGGCATGGACAAACTCATGGAGACCGCCATTGAGGCTGCAAAAAAAGGCGTGCCTGCGGCGCCCGAAGTACACTATACCGACGACATTGAGTCTGCGCTTGCCAAAATCATCGACGTCTTGGGCACGAGCGTTTCTGCAAACGTTACACGTTGGTATGCTATCAAGTTGCTCGAGGGCGAAGAGCGTACCATCAACGCTCTCAAACTTTCCGACGCCGACATGAAAACCATCGACAACGTACGCGCAGCACTTGAGTCAGAACTTGATGACGATGCCGAATCTATCGTGACAGGTGCTCGTTACGATGAGATTTCTGATCTCATTGATGAGACGGTGAAAAAGTCTATGAAAGGACTTACGACTACACAAAAGGTCGATCGTATCGTGACAAACCGCTGGTTGGGCTTGCCTATCTTTATCGTCATCATGTTTTTGGTATATTACCTCGCGGTCTCTGTTGGTGGCGGTGTGGTCACTGACTGGGCTAACGACGGCATCTCCGGTGATGGCTGGCTCTACACCGGAGGCGAGGCGTTCGATGAGGCTACCGCCGAATACGAAGACGCTCAAGCGCAGGTCACGGCTTATGTCGAAAATATTTACGGCGTCGACGAAGAGTCTGAAATGCCAAGCGATCAGTCTCAAGAAGTACTTGACGCCCTTGCAGTCGCAGAACCTGAAGACGATGCTGACGCAGAAGCGATAGAGAAATACGAAGATGCGCAGGCTAGCGTTGAGGCCTTTGATGCAAAAGCGCAAAAACAAAACGCCGTCGCAACCATGGAGGTTGAGAGCGACGACGGTGAGACAGAAGAACAAGAGATTACTTTTGCTGATTACCAGGCTGCGCTTGAAGTGGCAAAACCTGATGCATCAGATGGCTCTTGGGGTTTGTGGATCCCGGGTCTTGGTGCGGTGATTGGTAATGCGCTTGAGGCAGCAGATGTTGCTCCTTGGCTGCAAAGCCTCGTAAATGATGGTATCGTTGCTGGTGTCGGCGCCGTTATCGGCTTCATCCCGCAGATGATTATCTTGTTCTTGCTCTTGGGTATCTTGGAGCTGTGTGGCTACATGTCACGTGTGGCATTTATCATGGACCGTATTTTCCGCAAGTTTGGTCTTTCGGGTAAGTCGTTTATCCCAATGCTCATTGCGTCTGGTTGCGGCGTACCTGCGGTTATGGCAACGAAAACTATCGAAAACGAAAAAGACCGTCGCATGACTATTATGACCACTACGATGATTCCCTGCGGTGCAAAAATGCCTATCATCGCGCTGGTGTTTGGAGCTCTAGCCTCGGGAGACTCTGAGGCGACTTGGTGGGTTGCTCCAATGTTTTATTTCTTGGGCGTTATCGCCATCATTATTTCGGGTATCATGCTTAAGAAAACGAAGCTTTTTGCTGGCGAGACAACACCATTTATCATGGAACTGCCGCAATACCATATGCCGACTGTAAAAAGCGTGCTGCTTTCTATGTGGGAACGCGTCAAGGGCTACATCGTAAAAGCTGGTACTATCATCTTCTTGTCGACTATCGTAATTTGGTTCCTCATGAACTTTGGAGACATGGGCGAGGGCTTTGGTCTGCTTGATTCTGAAGTCGATGGTTACATGGACTACAGCCTCATGGCTGGTTTGGGCAACATCCTTGCATGGATATTTGCGCCGCTTGGTTTTGCGAACTGGCAAGCAACTGCAACGGCAGTGACAGGACTTGTTGCGAAAGAAAACGTGGTTGCAACTGTGGGTATCATTACGCAACTCTCTTCTTACGGCGAAGCAGACCCGCAACTCTGGTTTGGATTTTTGCAGATGCTGGGTGGTTCGAGCGCTGCGGTCGTCGCCTTCTGCGCTTTCAACCTGTTCTGCGCTCCTTGCTTTGCTGCAATGGGCACTATCCGCCAGCAGCAAGCAAATGCAAAATGGTTCTGGATTACCATTGGCTACATGTGCGGTTTCGCGTGGTGTGTGGGCACTATGCTCTATCAGTTCGTTGGCCTAGCGCTTGGTGAGGTCGGATTTAGTGTCTGGACAGTGGTGGCAATCGTGATTGCGGGAGCAATGCTCTTCCAACTTTTCCGTCCGATGCCAAACTACGATAAACCTGCAAAAACAGGTGACGACGAGGTGGCGGTGCAAACCGACGCTGCGTAAAAATGTTTCACGTGAAACAAATTGGGGTACAAACTAGATATATCCCCCAAAGCAGTTAGACAAAATCCTGAGGGGTTGTGCGCTATAGCCGCGCGCAACCCTCCGAGGCGTAAAATGTTTCACGTGAAACAAAACTGGGGGGTGCCTAGCAAAGATGCCCTCTAAAGTGGGCGGACTTACAGTTGAACCTACAAAATGTTTCACGTGAAACAAATTGGGGGTGCCTAGCAAACACGCCCTTTAAAGTGGGCGGACTTACAGTTGAACCTACAAAATGTTTCACGTGAAACAATTGGGATGCAAAAAGAGATTATTGACTTGTAGTGCAAAGTATGAAAGGTGGCTTGATTATGGGACTTACATGGACTCCCTCAACTGTGGTAGTCGCACTTGTTATCGCAGTGCTTGCAGTGCTTGCTCTGCATCGCATGATAACGCGCGGTCTTTGCGATTGCCATGATCATTGCGGGGATAGTTCGTCGAAGTCTAGCGGATGCGGTTGCAGCTGCACGAGCTGTGCTGGTTGTGCGTCCGTTGATAAGATGGTCGAAAACGTCAACCGCAATCTCGAAAAATAGAAACCCCTAAATAAGGCTCCCAAATAGGACCCCAAATAGGAGCCCTAAATAAGGTTCCCAAATAGGAGCCCTAAATAGGAGCCCCAAATAAGGTTCCCAAATAGGACCCCTAATAGGAGCCCTAAATAGGAGCCCCAAATAAGGTTCCCAAATAGGA
>CAYNWQ010000045.1:4872-6411 GCA_964400955.1 uncultured Gordonibacter sp.
CTAAAAAGGTTCGCGCACCCCAGCCAGAAGGGCCAATCCCCCAAATAGGACTCCTAAAAAGGAGCCCCAAATAGGACCCCTAAATAGGACCCCCAAACTAGGCTCAGCAAACGCACCTGTGTACTTTCTACAACCTACCCTCATGCAGATTTGTCTGCACGAGGGTAGATTTTTTACCGCGAGTGAAGTGTGTCTGTCTACACTTCGCAAAGCCCGTCTATACGGGTAGATTTGTTTGCCGCAAGTTTGGTAGGTTCACTCTAGCAGTGGCAGGTTTACTCTAGCAGTGGTAGGTTCACTTTAGCGCCTCGACTTTCTCTGCCACACTCCTAGGCTTGTTTGCCTCAAGTTTAGTGGGTTTACTCTAGCAGTAGCTTGATTTGACGATCTTTCAGGCGATTAACAGCATCGAGTTTCCATTGGGGATAGTCATAGCCCGGGTCGGTATACTCGAAGTCTTTGAGTTCGATAAGTTTTGATCTTATGTCAGAGGTCATAATCGCGCGCGCAATAGCGATAAAATCGGTGCCTATCTTAGGCCCAATCATGCTGAGATATTCTTCAAAATTATCTTGTGTCATCATCATGGGCAGGCAAGCCATATTGTGGTCAAAAAGCGGCGCCATGCGCAGTATCTCACCGCTGTCGTTGTCTACCAAAAATCCGTAATTACCTGCGTGTCTATCAACGTTTGCCATAACGGCGTCCATTACAATCATTTCACGAAAACTTTCTTCTGCCCCATGCTTTGCCGAAAAAGCTAGCATATCGTCAACATCGAAATTGCCCTCAAAAAATCGGTGTGCCGAAACAAAGCCTTCTTGTTCGGAAGTGAAAATGGGGCACTTGCAAGCAAGCTTTCCGCGAAATTTCATAACGTGATAAGGCACGTGGTCTATTTTTGCGGCGTCTAGTAAATCTGCAGCTAGGGCTTCTGAATAGGGCTCGAAGCCTGCGTTAGCGTAGCCGGTAGAGCCTCGTTTTAACAGAAAAATTTGCCCGTTTTCTCTAATCCAGCATTTCGCAAAAGATCCAGATGTTGCAAATTCCGGGGAGGTTGGTGAGTTTTTACGTCCATACATACCCGTACCATCAAAGGCGATACGTGCGATGACATCGTCGAAAGGGTTTTGGTATAGCGAGACGTCTTTCCATTTCAGGTCTTCGTCTTCGCGCTTCATCCAAAAAGTGTCAGTCAGAGAAAGGCAACGTATAATGCCAATAAAGTCATGTCTTGTATTAAGCCCGAGTTCCCGCATGAGTGCTTCAATGGAGGTGCGATGTTTTGCAATTTGGCGCCCATCAATCCAATCATTGATATCTAAAAACGCGTAGGGCATATAGTTGTTAAAGCGTTCGACCTCCTCATATCTAAAATCGGTCAGACGTTTTTCTTCTTTGTATGTGGCGACAAGCACGTCTTTGTTCATGAGCTGGTAGAGCATTGTGCTTCTCCTTTGCGTGACAAACTTGTTCGTGCCATTATAAGCTATTTTTGGATTGCGCGCCGAGCACAAGGGAGCCGCGCGTTGGAAGGCT
>CAYNWQ010000045.1:6511-8455 GCA_964400955.1 uncultured Gordonibacter sp.
ATAAGCTATTTTTGGATTGCGCGCCGAGCACAAGGGAGCCGCGCGTTGGAAGGCTTGTCGCTCTGTCGTGCGCAGGGAGCTGCGTCGTTCTGTCGCACGTAGGAGGTAGTGTCAGCCTGCTGCGCGCAGGTCGCGCGCAGGTCGCGCGCTATTTGTCGCATGTAGGAGGTCGTGTCGTTCGACTCGCGCATTGTGGAGTAATTGTAAACTTTGGGAAACTTTTGCACACAATGCTTGACGCGCCATATAAGTTAACCTAAGATAACAAATGTCAGCGAAACGAAACGCGGAAAATGCGACCGAGCGCTACTAGCACAGACAGCACGAGTGTGATCAAGCGCCAGCACAGGCAGCGCCAACACAGGCAGCGCCAACACAGGCAGCGCCAGTACATGGAGTGTCGGGTGCTGCAAAAAATGCCAGCGCCAACACAGGCGCACAGGTACAGGCGCACAGGTACAGGCAGTACAGGTGCAGGCAGTACAGGTGCAGGCAGCACAAGTACAGGCAGCACAAGTGCTAGTGCAAACAAAACTAAGCGCCTACAAACATTCGTCTCGCGACACTCTCTTATTTTGCTAACTCGGTGGTGGAGGCTCCTCTCGTCTGGCCATCCATCACAAACCCTGCTGGCGGGGGCATCCCCCCTCCGCCTCCGCCAGCCTCCTCTCCTGAGTACCCACGCAGCCACACAAGCTATTTTTGTAACTCATATGACAGATACAACCGTGAAGTACAAAGAAAAGTACGGTGTGTGCTAAGATAAACGCAACAGGCAAAGGAGGACTGTCGTGGAAAAAATGTCTATGTCGCATGAGGATTATCTCGAAGCTATTGTTATGCTTGGTGGTACAACAAAGAACCCAGTGCGTTCAGTGGACGTTGCCGCCAAAATGGGCGTGTCGAAAGCATCGGTCAACAAAGCTCTGACTGCACTCAAGGAAAAGGGCTTTGCGGAGCAGCCCTACTATGGCGATATCACGCTAACATCTGAGGGTTATGCCTATGGACAGTCGGTGTTGAGTCGTCATCATATGCTTTTTTCGTTTCTCACAAAGATAATAGGTGTAGCGGAAGAGCAGGCGGAAAAGGAAGCTTGTCTTATGGAGCACGCAATAAGTGACGAGTCTTTCGAAAAATGGATTTCGTATATTAAATCTCTTAACATTGAAGCCTAAAATTGGCGTCTACATGAACTAAAAAAGACCTCTTTAAAAGGGAAAACATACCAGCAAACTCAAAGTAAGCCGTTCGATATCGAGCGGCTTCTTCTTCAAAAAGAGTCTAGCTTTTGCAATGGGCTTGTGTTATGCTTTGCCACGCTTCAAGCATTAACTACACCTTAAACGAACCACAATGCATCTAAGGAGCAAATTCGTTGGCGACGCAAACGAAAATACTTTCGTTTGATGAGGCGAGACGTGCACATGCTGCGTCCCGTCTGTCTACGTATGCCGTCACACGTGAGGCTTCGTCGCGTCAGCGCGCTTCGTCTAGTGCGCGTTTCCGCCAGAGTAATACCTCTATAAGTCAGGAAAAGCGAGCACACCAGCGCTCGCATCAGCAAATGTATCAGCAGGTTCGTACGCAAGGGTCGCGCAAACAAGAGATACGTGCACAAGAGTCGCACAAACAAGCACGCACACAAGCACATACGCAAGAGTCGCGCGTGCAAACGCACGTGCAAACGCGCGTGCAGGCGTCGCGGAAACAGGCGTCGCGGAAACAGGCGTCGCAAAAACAGACGTCTCGTAGCCAAAGGACACGCGAGCAAGATCTACGCACGCAAGATTCACCCGTCCAGGAAGCCCACAACCAAGAAAAGACCTCGTGGTTTGCGCAGTTCAAAAAGACTCGCGCAAAGACTCGCGCTGATAAAAAGTTTCAAAAACATTACGGCGATGAGGGGAAAGGTAGCGCAGCACAGACACAAGCAGGTCCTCG
>CAYNWQ010000046.1:0-8423 GCA_964400955.1 uncultured Gordonibacter sp.
CTTATACACGCAGGGGTTTTGACCACGCATATCTTTTAGCAAAGGAATTCGCTAGCTTTACGCACATTCCACTTATGAGCGTTTTTTCACGCCCGCGCGCACAAGACCAAAGAGAGCTTAGTAAAACAGAGCGCGCAAATAACATGCGCAATGCATTTAAATTGTTAAATGTAAGTTCACTAGAAGATGAATCTATCTTACTTGTAGATGACGTAAGAACAACAGGGGCAACGCTTACATGTGCAGCAGAATTGCTCTTAGAGGCAGGATGCAAAAACGTAAACGCTGTAACTTTTGCCAGAGTGCCATAAGCGTATATTAGAAACCTGTTAGAATTTGAACAGCGCTTTTTAACAGCGCCAAAAACAACTTCACACACGCATGTGCATACTTTTGCCAAAGCTAAACAATAGCTAAACATATGTGCGCACGCGCAAACGTAAAACGCATGCCCTGTAATGAGAGGAACCAAAACAATGGAAGAGTACAAACAAGAGTTCATAGAATTCATGGTAGAAAGTGATGTCTTAAAATTTGGCGACTTCACACTAAAAAGCGGAAGAAAGTCGCCATTTTTCATGAACGCTGGCGCGTATGTTACAGGTGAACAGCTTTCACGCCTTGGTAAATATTATGCTCAAGCAATCAAAAACACTTATGGACTTGATTTTGATGTAGTGTTTGGTCCTGCTTATAAAGGTATTCCGTTAAGTGTTATCACAGCAATTGGCTTGCATGAGCTATATGGCAAAGAAGTTAAATATTGCAGCAACAGAAAAGAAGCAAAAGACCACGGAGCAGATGCTGGTATGCTTCTTGGAAGCAGCTTGCACGATGGAGACCGCGTATTAATTGTAGAAGACGTTACAACTTCTGGTAAATCTATTGAAGAAACATATCCAATACTAAAAGCGCAGGCAGACGTTGAAGTTGTAGGGTTAATGGTGTCTTTAAACCGTATGGAAGTAGGCAAAGGCGGCGTAAAGTGCGCTTTGGATGAAGTGTCAGATTTATAAGGCTTTCCTACTTCTGCAATTGTTTCTATGTCAGAAGTTACAGAATATCTTTACAACCGTGAGTTTAACGGGCGCATTGTAATTGATGACGAACGTAAAGCTGCAATTGATGCATATTACGAGCAATACGGTGCAAAATAATTTATAGCCATTGGCGGTAAATACCTTCTACTGCAGCAAACGCTGGCAGGCATTTCACCGACAAAAGCACAAATTCTTGCACATTACAAATTGTTCTCTAGCGAATATTTAATATTTGTCGTACAATACGCCTTGCGCTTATTTAGCGTGCCAGCGTGGCTCAACGGTAGAGCAACTGATTTGTAATCAGTGGGTTGCGGGTTCGATTCCTGTCGCTGGCTCCATAAAAAAGTGCAGGTCATGGATGTATTTCCATGACCTGTTTGTTTTCAGTAGCTCTATGTGCGCTTGCGCTCGTTTGCAGACGCTTGCGCGCACTTACAGATGGACTAACCGTGTGTGCGCTGATATAAAATATTGTTGGTCTCAAGCCAGCTTTCGATTGTGCCCGTATCGAAACCACACGCAGGGTCAACTATCAAAGCATACATTTCTTCTTCTTGCAATACTGCATCGAGCGCATCAGTCAATTGTATTTCACCACCAACTCCAGGCTTAACATCAGCAAGCAACTCCATGACGCGCGCGCTCAAAAGATAGCGACCAAATACCGCGAGGTTTGAAGGTGCATCTTCGAGGGCAGGCTTTTCTACAAGAGAGTCTATTTTCCAGACATCATCTGCAACGGGCGCGCCCGCGATAACACCAAAACGACTCACTTGATCATCGGGTACCGGCATAACCGCAATCACACTCGCGCCATCGTGAGCATCTGAGATTTCTTGCATACGCGGCAACATGTCATTACCCGGCACAAGCACATCGCCCAAAAGCACATAAAAAGGCTCGTCTGCGGTTTTTTCAGCTGCACAATGTATGGCATGACCAAGACCAAGGGGTTCATCTTGATACACGTAGCTCACATTGTAGTTGCCAACTTTTTCAACAGCATCAGCAAAGGCATCTTTGCCACGCGCACGCAAAGTAGCAACGAGCTCAGGAGCTGGAGAAAAGTGATTCTCTATTACTTTTTTCTCACGGCTGTTAATAATAACTACTTCGTCAGCCGCTGAAGCAAGACCTTCTTCTACCACATACTGGATTGCTGGCCTATCAACCACAAGCAACATTTCTTTTGGTTGTGATTTGGTCGCGGGCAAAAAACGCGTGCCTAAACCCGCAGCTGGAATAAGTGCTTTCATAGGTGCACCTCTCTATCTCTCGTGAAACAACCGCATCATTGTAGCACTCGCCCAACCGCAAAAGCCAAATTTGCACGACAGGTACAAAGGCAAGTGCTGCGCATGACAAATTGCACGTGACAAACCGCGCATGACAAACCGCGCATGACAAAAAAAGACAGCAGAAAAGCTCACTTATCTCGCGATTGTATATCATCAAACGTTTCTTCAAGCAAAGCCATTTGCGCTTCAGCTTTTTTGAAACCGCGCGCGATGATAAACACATAGACCAAAAGCGCTACCCAAATAAGCGCATATGCAGCAATGATATAAGGAGCCGAAGGAATAATAGTGCTGTATATCTCTGCAAGAACTGAATCCATTTTCTCGAACCTTTCTCTTAAAAATCGCTCTCATCAAGCTTATCTTTTATAGCATTCACGCGCTCGGCCAAGCGCACTTGACGAAAGCGTATGCGGTAAAGACAAAACCCGACTAGCCCAAGACCGCACAAACACACAATGAGCACCAATGCCATATCAGGCGTCATACCACCCTCGCGCAGCACCACCGGATGCAAGCTCGACGGGATAAGGCGCGTCACCATAAAGCAAATGGGCACATCCACTAGAGCAACTATAGATACAACCGCAGCATACGTCGCACGACGCTCAGCACCTTCAACCGCACTACGCAATACAAAGTAAGCAATCACGATAAGCATCAAAATGAGATAGGTCGTAAGACGTGGCTCCCAAGTCCACCATACACCCCACTCAAAACGCGTCCACAAATCGCCTGTTATCATAGTACACACCACAAAGAGCAGAGCAATCTCCATGCAAATGCGCGAGCAGGTATCAAAGCGCTGATTTTTACTGCTGAGAAAACGAACCGCGTAGTACGCCGCGAAAACAAGCGCAACAAAAGACACTAGAGCACACGGCATGTGGAAATAGAAAATCTTTTGCGACAGAAGTAGTTTGTTCGAAACAACCTGACCTCCTATCACCGCAACCCCATCAACGCCCGCACCATTTACTGGACCTACATAGAAAAACGCGAGTAAAAATCCAGCCGTGCTAAGCACTATTGCCAAGATGAGCGCAACCGGCACTATCTTATCCGGCCACTGCCCCACTTCAGGTAAGCGCGGGTTTTTCATATTGCCCTTAGTCATATCACCCCTTCTTTCTTTTCCTTTGAAAATCAGTTAAGCCGAAATAACAAAATCGTAGAGTACCCACGAAACCAAAATCATCACTACATCATAGCCTGCAGCAAGTGCAATTGCAGGCGTAAACGTATCCATGAAAGCCTCAGCCCCTATCATGACAGCCCCTGTTGCAGATACGCAAGCATACAAAAGCGGGAAAATAAGCGGTATAAACAACACGGCGAGCATCACGTCTTTTCCACGCGTGTTGATAGTGATAGTTGAAAGCATAGTACCTATACCTGCAATACCTATCGCGCCTATGATAAGAGGTACTACCATAAGAGGTGTACTCGGCGCAAAAGAAGTAGTCGTCATAAAGAAAAAGAAAAACAAAGGCACTGCAATAAGCTCCACCACAAGAAGAAATAACAAATTTGAAGTAGCCTTTGCAAGGAAAATAACCGAACGATCGAGTGGTATGAGTAATATACCTTCAAGTGCACCTTGTTCTTTTTCGTGAGCAAAAGATCTATTTAATCCAAGCAAGGAAGTAAACACGAGAAGTGCCCATAAAAGGCCTGCGCCCATCTGTAAAATATCAAACTCACTTGCCGTCTGCGCGAGTGCCGCACCATAAACTACTAGCACTAACACCGCATAAATGCCCATAGACATAATCATGTCTTTGGTGCGAAATTCTTGGCGTAGGTCTTTGGCGAGGAGTGTTTTATACTGTGCCCAAGTTGAGGGTTTCATCTAGGCCACCCCCATACCAACAGTCTCGTAATACAGTTTACGAAACTCCTCGAAGTCAATTTCTTCGCGCGCTCCCTGCGCAACCACACGACCACGTGCAAGCACCACGGCATGCGTACACATATCAAAGCCTTTTTGCAAGTCATGGCTTACCATAACAAAGGTACGGTTTTCGCGTACGCGTGCAATGAGGTCGTCAAAAATCTCAATAGCGTGAGGGTCAAGTCCTGAATAAGGCTCGTCTAAAAACACGACATCAGGGTCATGTATTAGGGCGCGCGCAATAGAAAGTCGCTGTGTCATACCGCGTGAAAAAGTACCCACCGTATCGAGTCTGCGATGTTTGAGCTCGACCGCATCAAGCAATTCATAAACCCGCTCACGAGCGTTTTCGACACCGTAGAGCTTTGCATAAATCATGAGGTTTTCTTCAGCGGTGAGGCTTGGATAGAGCATGGCATTGTGCGATATAAGCCCAATATGTTCGCGCGCTTCATCGGGGTTTTCTGCGATATCAATGCCTAAAATGCTCGCACGCCCACTTGTAGGTCGCGCAAGAGTAGAAAGCGTGCGTAAAAGCGTGGTTTTACCCGCTCCATTCGGACCAAAGATAGAAAGAAATGCGCCACGGGGCACAACGAGCGAGACCTTGTCAAGCGCGCGTCGACTTCCAAATGATTTTGTAAGTTTATGCGCCTCTATAGCCGCTTCCATCTGTTGTCCTCTAGTCCTCTTTTGCTTCGACGAGCTCTCGCGCCTCAGCAATCTCTGATGCCTCGACGATTTCTCGCACCTCAGGGGTTTCTCGCACCTCAGGGGTTTCTCGCACCTCAGGGGTTTCCTTTAGTTCAGCAATTTCCGACGCCTCGACGTTTCCATGCGCAATCGCAGCATCGCTTGCATATTTATGCACAGGTTTGCGCCTGCCCACCAATGCACATAAAATACCACACATCAAGAGTGCAAAGCCTATCCATACCGGCGTTATCAGCGGATTTACACGCACATCCATTGACAAATCCCCATCGTCATTGACGCCTTTATAGACCACAAACAGATCCTCTTGAGGAAAGCTTATCACCGATGCATTGAGCTTTTGTTGCTGAGTCGACTCTGACACTTGCACAGACGGATGCACTTGCCCGATGTATTCCCCACTACGGTACACGTCAAACGTAAGCTCATAGACTACACAGGTCTCTTCGTTAGTTGTCGTGATGTTATTTCCCACATATTCAAGCGTGTAATCTTGAATAGTAAAAGTCTCACTTACGGTGTCACTCTCTTCGTCGTAAGGGAGATAGTCGGTCTTTTCTGTCACATACATTGATGAGCCTATCAAACCCACCAAAATAACCGCCATGCCAAGGTGTGCTATAAAACCACCATAGGTCGAAGCGTGGCCGCGGAAAAGTCGGCAGAAGCCTGCAAACACATTAGTATTGTGCGCCTTTGCACTGCTGCGTGCACCGCGCACAATTAAAAAGAGCGCATTGAAAAAGAGAATGCTTGCCACTAAGAATCCAAGCACACAAAGCCCGTTGTAATACCATGCAGGTCCTTGCTCAAGCAAACTTTCTGCGTCAGTGCCACCCGCATCGATCATAGCGTTATAGCTTGGCAGCAAATACATCACGAAATACACCATCAAAAGCGCAAAGAGCACGAGTGCGCAAATACCCGGGATACGCGCACGACGCCAGAAAAGCTTACCGTTCGTTTTGCCCCACGAAAGCAAAGGACAGATAGCTAGGATAAATAAATACACTATGCCTAAAGGTCGCGCAATGGTGTTATAAGTACCCGCGGTAAGCGATTCGCCTCCAAAAGGTAGCCATTCAGGCAATGCCGATGAAATAGTCATATACGCGAGCAAGCAGGTAAAGACAACCATGATGACGTTGTTGAAATAATACGCGGCATCTTTTGAGAGCATATTTTCAACATCGTCGCCGCCCTCGCGCGCAGCATTAAAGCTTTTCCACCTTATGATGAGCCCCACAACGCCAGCTAAGATAGAAAGAACGATGAGAGCGCCAAACAAAGCAAGCGACACTGGGTCACCCTCAAAGGCATGTACACTTTGCACGATACCCGAGCGAGAAATAAAGGTACCCACTACCACAAAAGCAAAAGTCAGGCATGCACACATCACACCCCAGCGCTTAAACGCACCGCGTGTGCGATACACCGTAAAGCTATGAATGAGCGCCACGCCCATCAACCAGGAAAGCAAACTCGCATTTTCAACCGGGTCCCAACCCCAGTATCCTCCCCAGCCTAAAACGACATACGCCCAGATAGAGCCAAGACCAATACCGATGCCTAAAAACAGCCAAGAAAAAAGCGCATAGCGCTCGGAGCACTCAACCCACGTACTCGACGAATCGTTGACAATGAGAGCGCTAATAGCATAAGCAAAAGGAATCGTAAGACCTGCATAACCGATAAAGAGCGTTGGAGGATGTATCGCCATGGCCCAGTGCTCCAACAGCATATTCATACCCCACGACAAAGCTGCTCCTCGCAGGTTGCCATCTGAGTCAAAGTAGAGAGACTGCAATGCGACAAAAGGCATGTTGTTTTCAGAAAAGAGAAGTACACCTAAGAAAGCCGCCAAGACAAGTTGCGCCACAAAAAGCGCCATATTGTCAAGCACTTTGAGGCTTTTAAGGCGACGCAGAGCCACAACTGTATTAAAAGCAGAAATAAGCCAAGCCCAAAACAAAAGCGAACCGGCACGTCCTGCCCAGAGTCCCGATAGTTTATAGAGCCAAGAAAAACCATCGGTTGAAGTAGAACGGTACTGCACGACATATTTGATAGAAGTGTCGTCTGTCATAAAGCAATACACCAAGATAGCACAGCACAGCGTTAGGGCAACAAAAGTCACAACCGAGATAATACGTCCAGCACGTGTAAGCGAGCATGCCTTTCCCGGAGCACAGGCGCCATCTTTTGCACGTTTTTTACTCGTCCCACCGAGCACGTAACCTGCTATCAAGCATACCAGCGAGACAGCCGTGCCAACAAAAGCAATAATTAAGCTAAAACCACCAATACTTGACATAAGTTTTATCCCTCCAAAGCAACTTCTGTTGCTAAAAATGTACCATCTTGCTGTAGGGCTCCTGTGATAACAACCATTGCGCCACCACCAACTTCGTCAGACAAAGCTCCGTCGTAGCAAATTGAAATAGAGGTTTGTTCATCACTTGTATCTTGCAGCACAAAACGCACTTCTGCCGTAGCGTCTGAGACGCTACCTTCTTGCACCATGCCTGTTATCTTTACGGTCTTATCTTGAATATCTGAACCATAGTCGAGCAACTCAGAAACACTCAAAGCAGAGCTTGCATTTTCATATTTTGAGGGGCATTTTGTGATAAGCTCACTCGCCTCAAGTACTCCATCCTCGGTTATTTTCCCCGTACATATAGCAGTTACGCCATTGCCAAAAGTAGAAGACACTCCCCCATCAAAACGCACAGTGAGTTTGTCAGTCGATGCGGCATCTGCATCATAGATGTCAAAGACCAACACGTTGTCTTCGGTATAGTAAGAGTTATCTACCACATTACCTGAGACTTTTACACGTGCATTGACATACTGACCCGACAAAGCCTCAGCAACTGTGACCGATTTTGCAGATGTCGAGCCGCCCACTACAGCAAGCACGACGATAACGACAATGATAATGACACCTGTCACTACAGCGAGCCGACGTTTTAATTTTGCATTCAAAGCATTCCCTTTCCTCGAAAACAGTGCAATAGATATACCGTTTCAGTGTAGCTATTGCACGGTTTTGCATTATAAATACGCGCACTCAGATTACCATACTTCAAATGTAGTATTTCCAAAGGAAGGGGATTTACCTGAGCATATACAGATAAATCCCCTTTGATTTGTCCCTACGAGGACATAGCTCTTTTTCGTTAACGCAGACCTAACCGTTGTAATCAAGTTGTGCGGCTTCTGCAGCTGTTATCCAGCCTGCTGGAATGTCTGCGTCCTCATGACAATTGGAACAATAGTTCACTGATGCTCTATGTGCTTTGTGACACTCACTGCAAGAAACTTTACCGTGTTGAGCCACATGCGGGTTGCGTGTCATATCACTTGTTGCTTCGATGAGATCATCACGCGTCAAGTTGTGACAAGACTCGTTTAAGCAAAACTCATCAGAGTTTTCTAGCCCTCGTGCTGCAACGAGATCGTCTAGTGAGC
>CAYNWQ010000047.1:0-8415 GCA_964400955.1 uncultured Gordonibacter sp.
CGTCCAAACTTCATTTTCCACTTAACCAGTAACTTTCACGAAATATCATTAGAAGGCCATATTGTTAGCGACACACTAACCTTGCACAATCTAGCTCACGAAATTTTTGTACATACAGACATACGCATCTATACGCATCTTAGTCTTCCTAGTGCTAGGAATCGTATCGTAGCGTCTATTTACACCGCAGCCTCAAGCTTGCGTGCCCTATCTGCTGCTTGCAGTGCTGTTATGAGCTCAGCGAGGCCAGCTCCACCCGCACCTAAAAGCACACCATTGTAGGTGCCGTTGTACCCGATACGGTGATCGGTCACACGATCTTGCGGCCCGTTATAAGTGCGTATCTTTTCGGCTCTATCACCTGAACCAATTTGCGCAAGGCGTTCTGCACCCTCAGCAGCTTGTTGCTCAGCGAGCATTTTTTCATAGAGGCGCGCACGCAAAACACTCATAGCGGCGATTTTGTTTTGCAGCTGAGATTTTTGGTCTTGAGACTGCACGACAAGACCGGTCGGCAAGTGTGTGATACGCACCGCGGAGTCAGTGGTGTTAACGCATTGTCCACCAGGGCCACCCGCGCGATAGACGTCTATACGTAAATCGTTTTCGTTAATTTCGACTTCAACCTCATCAGCTTCTGGTAGCACTGCCACCGTAGCAGTGGAAGTATGAATACGCCCCTGACTTTCGGTCTTTGGCACACGTTGCACGCGATGCACGCCGCTTTCAAATTTCATAAGCGAGTAGACATGGTCACCCTTGACCTTAAATTGGATTTCTTTATATCCGCCCGCCTCAGAAGGAGACACATCCATTGTTTCAGTTTTCCAGCCTTGTTCAGCGGCAAAGCGTTGATACATCTTGTAAAGGTCACCCGCAAAGATAGCCGCTTCATCACCACCAGCAGCAGCACGTATCTCAACGATAATATCTTTCTCGTCGGCTGGGTCTTCAGGAATAAGCATGAACTTTATATCTTCTTCGAGCTGAGGAAGCTTTTCTTCGATTTGAGCAATTTCTTCTTGAGCAAACTCTTTCATGTCTGCATCAGAAAGCATCTCTTTGGCAGCCTGCAAATCTTGCGCTGCTTGCACGTACTCTTTCGCTTTACCAGCAAGAGGTCCTTGCTTTGCGTATTCTTTGGCTAGACGATTGTATTCCTTTTGATCGGATAGCACCGCCGGGTCTCCCATTTTTATTTGAAGTTCTTTGTAGGCTTCTATTATCTTTTCGAGTTTTTCAAGCATATCAGTCTCTTGCATGCCACCAAATCCTTTTAGCATAAAAATCTATTTCGAAATTTCGCAACGTTGTATGATAGCACATACTGACAAGCTAGCGGCCTGCATGCGAGAAAGTCACCGAATGCGCGTATGAGCGGGTTACTCTGACGTTTATTTGTTTGTTTTAACACAAGATGAAAATTTAGTTTAGTATAGCAAGCGAAGCATAGCAACGCGTATACTCGACGCGCGCAAACACTCAATAAAAACGCGTATACTCGACGCGCGCACACATCCAATGAGAACACGTATACATCAATGCAAATTGATATGTATAAGTAGCATTTTAGGAGACAGCTGCATGCCAAAGAGCAATATGGCGCCAAAGACCAGCGCGCAAGCCGTGCACATAAAAAACTCTGCGATTGTCTTTGCGGGCGGCGCATGCTATGGCATTCTCGCGAGTGTTGTAAAGATAGCTTACGGCGCGGGTTTTAGCTTTCAGCAGGTAGTGTGCAGCCAGGCATTTTTTGCCTTTTTGATTTTTCTTATCTTGGCTGCCTATGACAAAGTACGTGGACACGCGCGAGGCGCGCTAACCGCAAAACAGCGTCTTAAGCTCGCAGCGATGGGCACCGTCACAGCGGGCACGACAACCTTTTACTATCTATCACTTACCTTTGTCCCAGCCAGTGTAGGGATAACGCTACTTTTTCAATTTACTTGGATTGGGCTTATTTTTGAGGTAGTCACCACACGCAAGCGTCCTACGACCGCTTCTCTTTTAGCTGCTGCGGTTATCTTTATAGGTACACTTTTTGGCAGCGGACTTATAGGTGGAACAGGGCTAGACTCTCTTGATATGCGTGGCGTAATCTGCGGCATATTCGCTGCCTTTTGCTGTGCGAGCTTTATGTTTTTGTCGGGACGCGTCGAGGCAGATCTTCCCGTCGAACAACGTGGGCTGTGGGCCTGTAGCGGATACATCCTCATAGGCTTTTTGCTTTGTCCAGACTACCTAAGCTCAGGTGTGCTCGCAAAAGGCATATGGCACTTTGGCATCATACTAGGGCCTCTAGGCTTTGCTTTGCCTATGATACTTTTTGGTATAGGATGTAAACACCTCTCGCCCGGACTTTCAACCATCATGGCATCCTCTGAGTTGCCCATATCCATAGTATGCTCGATTATAATCTTAGGAGAAGCCGTAGGCACACTACAGATAGCAGGGGTTATAGCGATACTTATAGGCGTCGTTATCGCACAAATCCCATCTCTGCGACAGGACAGATAAATGTGATAAAATCGCCTTCTAAGCAGTGCTCGGGATAAAGCTGATTTCGTAAAACGAAAGGATGCAAAATGAATAAAGCATTACAAGAACCCGCCTGGAAAGGATATAGCGCGACTCAAGCTAACCTTGTGCTCGAGGGTGGCGCTATGCGTGGACAGTTCACTGCAGGAGTTCTGGATTTCTTCATGGACAAACACCTCTTTTGTGAACGTGTTATAGGCGTAAGTGCGGGTGCTTTGTGCGGATACAACTATGTCGCTGGACAAACTGGACGCGCAAGCTACCTCAATATAAATTACTGCAACGACTGGCGCTATCTTTCCATGAAAAGCTTTGCCCGCACAGGAAATGCCTGTGGTCGTGACTTTGTGTTTAACGAGATTCCCAACAACCTTGACCCCTTTAATTACGACGCCTTCAATACCTCTCCTATGACGCTTGTTGCCGTATCGAGTAATCTTGAAACTGGCGAAGCTGACTACCATGAGTTTAAGGATGCTATAGCTGACCTCCCCTATCTTATTGCCTCTTCATCTATGCCTCTCGTGAGCCAAACCATAGAAGTCGATGGAAAATACCTACTCGACGGTGGCACCTGTGACAGCGTGCCCGTCACTTATTCGATGATGACGGGTGCAAAAAAACACATCGTAGTACTCACTCAGGCTGCAGATTATATAAAAAAGCCCAACAACCTTATGCCTTTAATGCGTGCAAAATATCATGAGTATCCTACCTATATTGAACGCGCAGAATATCGGCATATCGAATACAATCGCACCTATCGTAAACTTCCGCAGCTCCATAAAGAAGGCGAAATTTTTCTCTTGAGACCACCCGTAGCGGTTACTATCTCAAACATGGAAAAAGATCCTGCAAAACTTTTCGCACTCTATGAGCAGGGCTACGAAACAGCAGCCCTTGCTTACGACGAACTAATGCGTTATTTGGAAAGTTAAACTAAAGTCAAAGTTATATGAAATAACCGACGATTATCAACAATTAAGCCAAGATGAAAAAGTCCCGCAGGTGGTAAGCCTGCGGGACTCTCATGTTTTCGCTTTTCGCACTTTAAGGCGAGGTTGGATCTCAAGTGAATCAACCGAATGTGGCCAAACTTAGTACGTAGATTTACAATGCTGCCTCAGCGATGATATCGAGGAGTTTTTGAGTATCCCAAGTACCCATGTCGCCCTCGTGGCGATCGCGTACGCTAATAGTGCCTTCTTCGACCTCTTTATCACCAAGCACTACCATGTAAGGTACTTTTTGGCTTTGTGCTTTTGCGATCTTTACGCGCATGGGCTCGTTTTGATCATAAATCTCCACACGTCCACCTGCTGCCTTAATTTTTTCAGCCAAAGCAGCTGCTGCGTCCTTATGACGATCGGCTATGGGCAACACAACTACCTGCACAGGAGCAAGCCACAGAGGCAAAGCACCTGCATAGTGCTCAATCAAGATACCTAAGAATCGCTCAATCGAACCAAAGATAGTACGATGCAACATCCAAGGGCGCTCTTCAGTATTGTCCTCGGTGCGATACGTAAGGTCAAAACGCTCAGGTAAATTAAAGTCTACCTGCACCGTCGAACACTGCCACGTGCGGCCAATGGCATCTTTTACTTTGATGTCAATCTTTGGACCATAGAAAGCGCCATCGCCTTCATTGATATCGTAGTTCAAATTATGACGGACACAAGCTTCTTTCAAAGTGTTGGTCGCATGCTCCCACATCTCGTCAGTACCGATGCTTTTCTCGGGACGCGTAGAAATCTCTGCTTCGAACTTAAATCCAAAAGCACCCATAATCTCATCAACCAAATCAAGAATAGCGAGCACCTCGTCAACCACTTGCTCTTTAGTACAAAAAACATGTGCATCATCTTGCGTGAAACCGCGAGCACGCAAAAGTCCATGCACAACGCCACTCATTTCGTGACGATACACAGTACCAAACTCAAAATAACGCAACGGCAAATCACGATAAGAATGCAGCTCGTTTTTGTAAATCATCACATGACCCGGACAATTCATAGGTTTTACGCCGTACTCAGCGAAACGAGGCTCCTCTTCTGTGCCTTCATTGATGTTAAAGAAATACATGTTTTCATGATAAAAACTATAGTGCCCGCTTGTTTTCCAAACATCAGCATTGTAGATATGTGGAGTGATAACCTCATCATAGCCGTGATCATAGAGTTTGCGGCGTAGCCATTCCTGTAAGATACGTATGACACGTGCGCCTTTTGGTAAATAGAGCGGCAAACCCACGCCAGCCATGGGATCCATTGTGTAAATACCAAGCTCACGACCAAGCTTGCGATGATCGCGTTTTTCAGCTTCTGCGAGGTTATGCAAATGCTCATCAAGCTCTTTTTGCTTGAAAAATGCCGTGCCATAAATACGCGTGAGCATCTCGCGCGATGCGTCACCTTTCCAATAAGCACCAGCGAGCTTGGTGAGTTTGAAAGCTCCCATTTTACCAGTTGAAGGCAAATGAGGCCCACGACACAAATCAACAAAGTTACCTATGCGGTAAGTAGTGATAGTTGCATCTTCAGCGAGACCTTCAATAAGCTCAAGCTTTAGAGGTGCATTTGCAAAAATCTCTTTTGCCTGCTCGCGTGTTACTACACTGCGCTCAAAGGGCTCATCAGCAGCTATAATCTCAGCCATACGAGCTTCAATTGCCGCGAAATCATCAGGAGATAAGGCGCGCTCAAGTTTCACATCGTAATAAAACCCATCTTCGATAGCAGGACCAACACCAAACTCAACATCACCATATAAATCAACGAGAGCAGCAGCCATAACATGAGCCGCCGAATGACGTAAAAGCTCAAGACCTTGAGGTGACTTGTCAGTTACGATAGCAACAGTATCACCATCTGACACAGGAGCCGCAAGATCAACTGCAACATCATTAATAATGCCAGCAAGCGCAGCTTTTGCAAGTCCTGCACCAATTGATGCGGCTACATCAGCTACTGTTGCTCCGCTTGCAAGCTCCTTTTTTGCTCCGTCGGGTAAAACAATTTCCATAACACTATCCTTTCTTATGCCGGGCGCGCACAAAGCGCCTGCACGTACTTCGCTGTGGTTTTGAGTGCCACAGCTGCCTAATATATAATCACACGCGCCAAAAAGTACGGCGCGTGAGATTGACTAACGTAAAAAATTAAATTGCAGCGCAGGTAAAAGGAGTCTACTCAATAAAGGGCTGCTCGAAAAAAGCTTGCGCCACCTATTGCATAGCATGCGTATCGCGTGCAGGACGACGACGAGCGCCACTACTCCTTTGTGGAGCACCTGCTACGGCAGATGCACAATACGGACAAACCGTCCATGAAGGGTCAAGCGCATGTCCGCAATGTCCACAGAGATTTTTTAGCCGCTGATGGCAATTTGGACAAAGCACATAGTCGGACTCGACCGGATAGCCGCAGTTGGCACATTCGCCGTATTTCATGAGCTCACGCTGCTTAAGCGCTATTTCAAGCTCTTGCTCGTCCCTGTCAATTTGCAATAGCGGCGGACGAAGCAAGCAATATGCAATAACGCCAAGTAAAGGAATCAAAGCTACTACCGCCCAAATATACCAATATGACCCACGCATATAGGCATCGCGTACAACCCACACAATAGAGAGCACGTACAAAATCACAAGCAAAACCACAACCACCGTAAAGGCAGACTGCAGCTCTGGCGTCCATAGCTGGGCAAGCAAATCGCTCATTTTATCCCTCATTTCCTTTCAAAAGTAAGGCGCAAAATGCGGTTTTACACATATGCAAACTCAGTGTTTTTCAGACCCTATAAACACATCTATTTGCACGGCAAACCATTATAGCAAAGATAGAGCAAATACCTGCGCGCTAATAGGAAAAACTTATTGCGCAGGTAGCTATGATAAGGCAGGCGCGCTAGCCAAGCTCTGCAAGCTGCTCGTCAATGCGCGCAAGCTTATCTTGCAAATCGCTCAATTTCGCCTTATCTTTTTCTACAATCTCGACAGCAGCTTTTGCCAAAAAGCCTGGATTGGAAAGCTTTTTGGCAAACTTAGCCTCATCGGCGGCTACTTTGTCGCGCTCTTTTTGCAGACGCGTGCGCTCTGCTGCGAAGTCAACAAGCCCTGCAAGCATACAATACACTTCGCATCCACGTACTACAACCGCCGCACTCTCGGCCGGCTTTTCGGCGTCGGTCGATATCTCAAGAGACGATACATGCCCCATCGATTTTATCTGGTCAGAAAGCTCAACAAGCGTATCAACCGCCTCAACTTGTGCACGCAGCACAAGTTCGATATCGGCTCGAGGAGCAATGTTGTAGCGTGCGCGCGTCTGACGCACGGCACTCACCACATCACAAAGCATTTCAACCGAATGCTCAGCTTGCTCGCATTTCCAATGCGCAAGAGTTTCAGGCTCAGGCCATGCGGCTACAATAAGAGCTGGAGCCTCATCTGTTGCATGAGGCATATTTTCCCAGATAGCTTCAGTCACAAAAGGCATCGCTGGGTGTAAAAGACGCAAAGCATTATCGAGTACATACACAAGGTTGCGCTGTGTCTGCAATCGCGCCTCTACGTCAGAATCCGCACGCAGACTAGGCTTGCAAAACTCGATATACCAGTCACAAAATTCATTCCAGAAGAAAGTGTGTAGCACGCGCGCTGCTTCACCAAATTGGTAGCTTTCCATGAAAGACGTTACTTGCTCAGAGAGTTGCGCTAAGCGCGAGAGTATCCACGCATCAGCTTGCGTACGCGCGCAAGGCTCACCAGGCGTAAAGCCATCTAAGTTGCCAAGCACAAAGCGGCTCGCATTCCAAATCTTTGTCACAAAGCCACGTGCTTGCTCGGTTCGGGGACTGCCGATAAGTTGGTGAGTTTTTTCATCGATATCAGCATCAAAACGTACATCTTGATTGTTGGTCACAAGCGTTAGCAGATTAAAACGCATCGCGTCAGCACCATACATCTCCATGAGATCCATTGGGTCAACGCCATTACCCTTTGACTTTGACATGCGTGTGCCATCTTTTGCCAATATGGTCGCATAGATAACGACATCTTTGAAAGGAATCTCGTCTAAGAAATAGGTCGATGACATAATCATGCGAGCAACCCAAAGCGCGATGATATCACGTGCTGTTACAAGAGCAGTTGTAGGATGATGCCCTTTCAGTCGCTCGGGGTGATCTGGCCATCCCTGCGTAGCAAACGTCCAAAGCTGGCTAGAAAACCAAGTATCGAGCACATCTTCGTCTTGACGCAAGGCTGCACCACAATGCGGACAGGCGCTCGCGTCTTCCATTAAAGCATCGGTCCAACCGCACTCATCGCAATAAAAGACCGGGATACGATGTCCCCACCACAGCTGACGCGAAATGCACCAGTCTTTAAGGTTTTCCATCCATGTAAGATAGGTCTGCGTCCAGCGTGTAGGATGAAAGGTAATAGCACCCGAAGTTACCGCCTCGGTTGCAGGACCTTTAAGCTTATCCACCGCAACAAACCATTGCTCAGAAAGCCAAGGCTCAAGCGTAGAATCACACCTATAGCAATGCATGACAGAGTGATGATGGTCTTCTACATGGTCAAGCAGACCATGTGACTCAAACCACTCAACCACGGCAATTCTACACTCATCGCGACTCATGCCCGAAAACTCTCCATAGCCTTCGACCACATGAGCGCTCTCGTCAAATATATTAATCTTTTCCAGCCCATGACGCTCGCCCATTGCAAAGTCGTTAGGATCGTGAGCAGGCGTTACTTTTACAAAGCCCGAACCAAAATCTGCATCAACATAAAAGTCAGAAAAGATAGGTATCTCACGGTCAACGATAGGCAACACTACCGTCGCGCCAACATACTTTTCTTTGTCGTGG
>CAYNWQ010000048.1:0-8389 GCA_964400955.1 uncultured Gordonibacter sp.
GCCATCACTTTGCCTGCAAAAAGCAAGCCTTGCCCACCAAAGCCAGCAAGCACTACGCGTTCGTTTTGACTCATCGTAGCCCTCCCTCACTTACCTCAGCAGCCACTGGATTTACCAGCGGACACTCTGCCGCACGAGCACGTGCAGCCTCAGCAGCATTTGCGTATCCTTCAGCTACGACATCCTTATACACTCCAAGCGGGTAATAAGGCAGCATATTTTCACGCATCCACGCGAAAGCATTTTGCGGTGTCATACCCCAGTTAGTAGGACAAGTTGCGACCACTTCAATAAGTGAATACCCGATGCCATCTATTTGGTTTTGGAAAGCATGCTTAATAGCACGTTTTGCTTTACGCACATGAGCTGGCGTGTCCACCGTGACACGCTCAAGGTAAGCCACGCCATCAAGCGAGCTTAAAAGCTCACATACACGCACAGGATAACCAGCCTTTGACACATCGCGTCCATAAGGGGAAGTTTGAGTGACTTGGTTTGGCAAAGAAGTCGGTGCCATCTGTCCACCCGTCATGCCATAGATAGCATTGTTGATAAAGATGACCGTGATATGCTCACCACGCGTTGCCGCGTGTACTGTCTCAGCCATGCCGATAGAAGCCAAATCACCTCGCCTTGATACGCGAACACAACACCATCAGGTACGACGCGTTTAATCGCTGTAGCAACCGCCGGTGCACGACCGTGTGCCGCTTCAACCATATCGCATCCAAAGAATTTATAACACATAACAGAGCAACCAACAGGAGCAACGCCTATTGCGTCGCCTTCAATATCAAGTTCGTCAAGCGTTTCAGCAACGAGGCGATTTACGATGCCGTGCACACAGCCCGGGCAGTAATTAGTCACCACAGGTAGTAAAGCATGCGGGCGATCAAAGACTACTTCCATTTCTTTTGTTGAGTCGGCCATATTACTCACCTACCTTTCCGTTTATCTCACGTATCTTTGTCAATACCTCAGCTGGCGTCGGTATCACGCCGCCCGTACGACCATAAAAGTCAACCGGCACACGACCTGCTGATACGAGGCGTACATCATCTACCATCTGGCCCATGTTCATTTCCACAGAAAGGAAAGCATGTGCGGTGCCCATACACGCCTCAAGAGCATCTACCGGGAAAGGCCAAAGCGTTATAGGACGTACAAGACCTGCGCGTATGCCCTCTGCACGAGCACTTACAACAGCACTTCTCGCTATACGAGCGCTTGCGCCAAAAGCAACCAAGACGATGTCAGCATCTTCGGTCATAAAGCTCTCAGCGCGTTGTTCATCGCGCTTAATGACTTCATAGCGCTCAAAACGTTCATGGTTGAGGCGGTCGAGATCGTCTGCTGTCAAGTAAAGCGAGTTTGCGATATTGTGCGCACGCTTATGTTTGTGACCAGTCGTCGCCCATGGCTTATCAGCCGGTGCTTCTTTTGGCTCGGGCAGCACAACAGGTTCCATCATTTGACCAAGCATGCCATCGGCTAAAATCATAACCGGCATACGATATTTATCAGCCACATCAAAAGCATCAAAGGCACAATCAGCCATTTCCTGTACAGTTGAAGGTGCAAAAACTATCATATGGAAATCACCATGACCGAGCGCACGTGTCGCTTGCCAGTAATCAGACTGTGAAGGCTGAATACTGCCAAGGCCTGGGCCTCCACGCTGCACATTAATGATGACACCCGGCAAATCCGCGCCCGCCATATACGACACGCCTTCGCTTTTGAGAGAAACTCCCGGCGAAGACGAAGACGTCATCACACGAGCACCTGCAGCAGAAGCACCGTAGACCATGTTGATAGCTGCGATTTCACTTTCTGCCTGCAGATAAGTGCCGCCGATTTTTGGCATGCGCTTTGACATATAAGCTGCAAGCTCAGTTTGTGGGGTAATAGGATAACCAAAGAAGAAACGACAACCTGCACGCAAAGAAGCCTCAGCGAGCACCTCGTTTCCTTTCATCAATACTTTTTCTGCCATGATACCTTACCTCTCGACCTTAATCGCCACATCAGGACACATCAATGCACACGACATGCAGCCGCTGCATTTTTCCTGATTGGTGCAATGTGCAGGATGATAACCCTTAGGTGTCATGCGCTCGCCATCGAGTGCCATGAGACCAAGCGGGCAGGCATCCACACAAAGGCCGCAGCCCTTGCAGAAACCCTCATCCACGGTAATTCTCGCCATTTATTTGCCTTTCTCCTCTAAATTAATCTCAACATTCCCATGGTTTACGTACATATATTTGCACAGGATATAACTTTTGTAATGCTGTAGTTGGACAAGCGCTTAAAGTTTCCCGGTTAGTAACAATACTGTCAAGCTGAGCAGGATATGTTGTGCACAAAAGCGGCAAGTTTGTCTCAGAAGCCACCTCTTTTGCAAACACGATGCCTTCCTTGATGACCTCAATACTTGTCTCATCTTGGAGGTGTGTATTGTTAACAAGCGCGCTTGCGTGAAGCCTTGACGCCTGCTCTATCTCTTGCAACACCCAAAGCGCCTCATCCGGCGTCTGCGTAAGATTGCGTCGTGCGTTTATCACATAGAGCATCTCGTAAGGCGCTTGCTCTATGACATCAGCAAAGCGACTCAAAGCTGTTGCACCTACGTCGTCTCCCCCAGCGTCAATGATGAGCAACTGCTCAGGCTCACTTTGAGCACACTCGATAGCTGGAGCGATAGCACCGGTTAAGCTTGGAACATCAAGGCTAGTGCCCCGTGAAGCAAAAACTGGAGCTATGAGGTTTATGCCAGCCGACTCGAGCTCCTGCGCGTAGTCACTTGAGCGAAAGTAAGGGTTTACGATATCAAGGTCAACAAGCGTAACTTTACTACCATCGCGTGCAGCATCATAGGCCAAGTTGAGCGCAAAGTTGGTCTTTCCAGCGCCATAATGGCCACAGACTATGACTACACCTTGCTTTTGCATTACGACAGACCCTCCGCAGGTGCGACGGGTCTGTCAGGTGCATTGTCTTCTTGCCTGATAGCAACACGGCGAATTTTGCCGTTTACTGTTTTGGGGAGTGCGTCCACATAATCAATAACGCGAGGGTATTTATACGGTGCCGTGCGACGCTTGACCCATGTCTGCAATTCATGTGTAAGTTCATCTGAGCCCTTAAAACCGTCAGCAAGTACAATGGTTGCTTTTACTGCCTTGCCGCGCACCGGGTCAGGAACGCCAGTTACCGCACACTCACGCACCGCTTCATGTTCTAAAAGCACACTTTCAATCTCAAAAGGCCCTATGCGATAGCCACTCGATTTGATGACGTCGTCGTTTCTGCCGACATACCAAAAATACCCATCTTCATCTCGCCAAGCGGTATCTCCTGTGTGATACCAACCATCATGTATAGCCTCAGCGGTCTTTTCCGGATCGCGATAGTACTCCATCATAATGCCTGCAGGGCGAGGGCTCATAGAGATACAAATCTCGCCTGTCTCACCAGTATTGCACACTGTGTCATCATCGCGAAGTATCTCGACCGTATAAAGCGGGATAGGCTTTCCCATGGAACCCGAACGCGGAGTCGAACCCGTCAAATTTGCAACTGTAAGCGGAGTCTCCGTTTGCCCAAAGCCCTCATAAATAGTGAGTCCGGTGTGTTCTTTCCAGAAATCAAAGAGGTCTGGATTGAGTGCCTCACCTGCGGTAGTCGAGTACTCCAAAGAAGACAGATCAAAGGCGTCGATATCTTCTTGCATCATGAGGCGATACATCGTTGGCGGACAGCACAAAGTGGTGATATGGTATTTGCCTATGAGACTTAAAATCTCGCTTGGATGAAAGCGGTCAAAGTCATACGTAAAAACACAAGCTTCCATGAGCCACTGCCCATAATATTTACCCCAAACCGCTTTGCCCCACCCGGTATCAGCGATAGTGAAATGGATACCATCTGGGCGTACATTATGCCAATGCTTTGCCGTTACGAGATGAGCAAGTGCATAGCTGGAGTTATGAAGCACCATTTTCGGGTTGCCAGAAGTGCCGGAAGAAAAATACATAAGCATAGGGTCTGCAGCTGCCGTTTCGCGTCTCGCAAAATCCTCACTCGCCGCTCGTACACCTGTGTTAAAGTCAACCCAGCCCTCACGCTCAACCGATGCTGCACAGATACCAGCTTCACCTGACAGGGGCGTACCGACCACGCCAACTACCTCATCAATGATGAGATTACCCTCTTCGTCAGTTGGCGTCAGTCCCCCGCCCGCACCGTTTACCAGTATACGACTAACGAGAGACGGACACTCATCTATCACGTTATCGACCACCTGCGCGATGTCGCCGCACGATGTCGCGATAACTGCTTTGATTTCTGCGCCATTGAGACGATATTCCATATCGTGTTCTTTAAGCATAAACGTTGCTGGAACCATCACGGCACCTATCTTTGCAAGCGCTGTCGCCACGAACCAAAATTGATAGTGACGACGCAAAATAACCATGACATAGTCGCCACGTTTGATACCTTGCGCACTTAAAAAATTTGCCGTTTTATTTGACCATTTCTCGATGTCGGCAAAGGTAAACGTGTGCTCTTCACCTTCGGGGTTACACCACACCATAGCGCGCCTCTTTGGGTCAAAAAGCGCGATATCGCGCACCACATCGTAACCAAAGTTAAAGTCATCAGGACATACGACCTCAAAATCAGTAAGTAAATCGTGCTCGTCATAGCTTTCACGCACGTAACGTTGATGGATATTTCTCATGATTAGTTAAGTTCTTTCTTTTATATACGAGATAGCTCACTATCTCAAAACACCTTACAAACAAGTCATTCGCACAGTATAAGTACTGCGAGATTTTTAAATCATATGAGCGCGTGCCCCTCAAGCGGGCACTGCACACTTTAGGCGCAATCGGCAAAACTCAAGACTTATACCCCATAAAAGACAAGTCTTTGCGTACCAAATGCGCCTAGATAATCTTGTCGTCGTGAGGATTCATGACAATTGCGAGAAATACGCACGGCTCGCCACCTATTGCTATCATGCCGTGCCCACGCCCTGAGTCATACATCAAAAAGTCACCAGCTTCGAGCTCTTCAACGTGATCTTCATAAGCAAAACGCATGCGACCGGAAATAATAAAGTCTAGCTCTTGGCCTTTGTGATACGAAAGATGAATGGGCTTTTCCTGCTCTTCCTCAAGATAAGGCGCTGTTACCAAAAAAGGCTCTGCGAGCTTGTTTTTGAAATGGGGCGCTTTGTGCAAATACTCAAAACCCGCGCGACGCTTGATAGAGAGACCCTCATGCGCACGAGTAAGTGAATACCCGCTCAGATGTGGATTTTCGCCCGTCAAAAGCTCAATGACATCTACGCCAAAATGCTTTGCACATTTATAGAGAAACGTAAAAGAAAGATCTTGCTCACCGGATTCTTGTGCAGCATATTCGGCCAAGGTACGCCCAGTAGCATCGGCCATTTCTTGCATCGTAAGACCCATGTCTTCGCGTAGTGCACGGATACGTCCTGCAACCTCTTTAATATTTGGCTCCATGAGATGTCCTCTTTCTTCTGTCTCTTGTTGTCTATGCGCACTACCCGCACGCTTCTTTAGTCAAAATTTCTATCATTCTAACGCAATAAAGAATGTGCGCACCTCATAAGCAAAAAGCTCCCACGCAATCTTTGCAATTTCGCCTTATCAGGCGCGATATTTAACACAACCGAAACAATTACGCCAAAATAAGCGTTCGACGTAAATGCGCCACAAACAAAACTGCCCGGGCATATGCACCGGGCAGAATCTTTAAACCATCATGTGAAAAACCGCGACAAAACGTGTCACCTAAAAGTGACAATCAAAAACGTCACACAAGCGTTTAGTTAAACCTCACAAGGCCGTTTTCGCCACGATGGCAGGTCTTGATAAAGCGCACCGTCTTATCTGCCGCGTTCATAACCACACACTCTGTCGTCACCGAGCCATCGGCCTCAGTCACGCCAGACACCATCTCACCTGACGTTACACCACAAGCGATAAAGGCAGCATCGTCAGAACGCACGAGTGTATCCATAGTAAGCACTGCATCAAGATCATCAAGCTCTGCAGTCTTTTCTGCACGAGCACGTTTTTCTACGCCATGCTTGTCAAGGTCAAAACGCAACTTGCCTTCGAAAACACCACCGATTGCTTTAAGACCCGTGCAAGCAAGCACGCCTTCCGGAGCACCGCCTGAGCCCATGTACAAATCAATACCGGTACCTGGCACAGCAGTAGCGATTGCACCAAACACGTCGCCATCATCGATTAAACGAATACGAGCACCAGCCTCGCGCACTGCGTTAATGAGGTCTTGGTGACGCTCGCGGTCAAGGATGCATACGTTAACGTCGCTCACTGGTTTACCGAGCGCCTCGGCTACAGCAGCGATATTTTCAGCAGGAGTCTTTTCGATACCTACTTTACCCGCACACGCAGGACCTGCAGCTATTTTTTGCATGTATGTGTCAGGAGCAAAAAGTAAAGCACCACGAGGAGCAATAGCGATAGTTGTGAGCGCATTTGGCTTGTTAGCCGCGCAAAGATTGGTACCCTCAAGCGGGTCAACGGCGATGTCTATCTCTTCCCCACCGCGACCAAGCTCCTCGCCGATGAAAAGCATAGGAGCCTCATCGCGCTCGCCCTCACCAATAACGATGCGACCGGAGAAATCAATTTCGTTAAAAGCTTCGCGCATGGCAGTCGTAGCAGCTTGGTCAGCTGCCACCTTGTCACCCTTACCATTCCAGGCAGCACAGGCTATAGCCGCCTTTTCAGCTACGCCAAGTATTTCCATAATACGTGCAGCTTGCATTTATTTTTCCTTTCTCGATTTTTGAAATCAATTTGTTAAGTATTGCCCGATTGTACACCAGCGCTACTGAGTGCGCACCATCTTTACTGCAAAATGCGCATCAGCACCACCAGATTGTAATCGAGATGCAAAACAGCCTTTACCATTAATTGGACAAAGACTAAATGCCTTGCCTTCTTCACTTTCCAAAAACGCCATGACTACCGCGTTATTTTCAGCATGTGTAACTGTGCATGTTGCATAGGCTAAGGTGCCGCCTACCTTCACGTGTGCTGCAGCAGACTTGAGCATTGAAAGACCGGTTTTTGCCATCGTTTCAATAGTGTCCTCACTTACGCGCCAACGAATTTCGGGATGGCGACGCAACGTGCCAAGCCCCGAGCAAGGGGCATCTATAAAGATAGCGTCAAAAGTGCGCTCACCAAATACCTCATCGAGTTTTTCTGCATTACCCGTAACCGACTCAGTAATGTGGATACCGTAAGTCTGCGCGCGGGAAGTCAACAACTCAGTTTTGTAAGCGTGGCTGTCAAGCGTCAGATAGTTTTCGATTTGAGCACCATATTTACGTAAGGCATTTTGTTGGATGAGCAGTGTTTTTGTACCACGTCCTGCACCTATCTCCAAAAACGACTGAGGAGCAGCATCGGGTAGTATAAGGCGCGCAATCTCTTGCGAAGAAGCATCAGATACAAAAAGCATGCCTTGACTAATCATGTGTTTAATACGTCCGTCTTGTAAGACGCGACCGCTTGAGAGCTTATAACAACCCTCTTTACACATTAACGGATCTCCATGTGCACGCTCAAGCTCTGCAACTACTTCCTCATCAGTTGCCCTTGCCGCATTAATTGCAACAAACACCGGCGCTGGCTCGTTTGACGCTTCCATAAAGTCACATGCCGCCTCAAGACCAAGGTCAGCTACGAGGCGGCGGGCTAGCCAGACAGGAAAAGCATACTGACGAGCAAAAGCGTCTAAGTCTGCCTTAGGATTTCCAAACGGAAACTCCGCTTTCTGATCAAGCGCACGATGAAGTGCAAAATTGGCCAAGCCCGACGCGCGCGGAGCGCAAGCGCGTACAAGTTCGACCCCTTCATCAACTGCTGCATGAGGAGATTTGTCCAAGAAATACATCTCGTAGACACTTATACGTAAAGCATCACGCACGTCATCTTGTATATCATCCGGCGAGCGCAGGCAGCGGTTGATTATTTCATCAAGCGTACCCTTTGAGCTCACAACGCCGAGCACAAGTTTGGTAGCAAAAGCGCGATCCTCGCGACTCATGCTTGATGAGTCAATGCGTGAGCTGATAAGATCTTGCGCGAAAGCGTCGCGTTCGCGCACGAGACGGCAGACTTCAAGCGCTGCTTTTCGGGCAGGAGAAACTTTTGAGCGGAAATACTGCGCAGGAGTTTTGTCATCACTTCTTTTAGAGCTGCGCTGCTTTGCGTCACGAAAGCGATTATCTCTGCGATCGAAGTTACTATGGCTATCACGACGACCGCCACGCTCGCCGCTACTATTGCGACCTGAGTCGCGACGG
>CAYNWQ010000049.1:0-8154 GCA_964400955.1 uncultured Gordonibacter sp.
ATGCAGGTCAGAAGCTTGGCTCAAAATGCGCTCTTTGGATAAAGGCAAAAAAGCTTGAGCTTTTCTCTAGTGTCTTTAGCAATGGTGGAATATAATACGTCTCATGCATGCGCAAAGCGTGTATGGACGAGGGGGTAATGAGGAAAAATGTATGTAGAAGAAGGCACCCTGCGGGAGTCCAGAGAAGACCAGTATTCTTGGCACAATCGCCTAGCGGTGTTTAGGCAGCGCTTTGTAAAGTTTTCACGCGATTCTTTTAACCCGCGCATGATAGGTTTTGCACTGTGCCGCGCCTGGGTATATGTCACCTTTTTCAATACCGCCATGCTCATAGGCGCCGCAAACAAACAAGGCGCTTTAAGCCTCTTTTACCAAATCTCTTTGATGGCGCTCATTGCAAGCCTTATCGCAAGCGGGCTTGCCGACACTTGGCTTGATAAAGCATTCAAAAAAGTGATTGGACGGATTTTTCCTGCTGCAATGTCTGTCATAGGCACTGCCTTTATGGTGTTTTCTAACACTGAAACTACCACGGGTCTTATTTGTGTCACCGTAGCTGGGATATTCACTGGCATAGGTAGCGGTATTATACTCGTGTACTGGGGGAAAATCTACAGCTCTCAAGGCGGCCCGATTTCGGCTGCTGAAGCATCCATTGCTTTTGTGATAGGCACTTTGCTCATACCTATTTTTTGCCTTGTACCGCTGTGGTTGCAACTCTTGCTTATCTCGCTTTTACCTGTCGCCTCGACTATATTACTCGTTGGTGAGTTCAAAAAGATGACCATAGCACAAGAACTCGACGACTCTTGTAACCGCTTCGTAGACGCTACGCCAAATGGCAATGGAGATGACAGCGACGCCACTTTGGTAAAGACTCATCATCACCAAGAACAACGTCGTCGCGAGTCGCATGTCCTTTTGAAAGTATCTGCGGGCTCTTTGGTATTTGGTTGCGTTATTGATGTCATACGCTCGGTATATGTCATGCACAGCCCCTTTATCGGCGCCTTTGTTTCAAATCTCGTTTTACCTATCTCGTCACTCATTGCGGGCACCATCATCCTATTTATCCTGCTTTTGTCACGCCGGCTAGATTTTGCTTTTACCTATCGCCCTGTGCTTATCTTTATGTCGCTCAGCTGCCTAGCTCTACCGCTTTGCGGTGACAACTTTTTCTTGACCTATGTGCTCGCAATGTCGGGGTATTTTTGCTTTGAGATTATGAACTGGGTTATGCTCTCTGATATCACGTATCGCTACGAGACAAGCGCTTACCGAGTGTATGGTTTTGGTCGCGCCGCAGTGGCTGGAGGTGTTTTGCTTGGACAGTTCGCAGGCACCGCACTTGCAAGCCTCACTCCCCTGCCCTCAGAAGTGATGTATGCCATCTCTCTTGTACTCATCTTCATGATGATAGTGACCTATACGCTTACTTTGACAGAACGCGACGTGGCTAAGATAACGCGCATGGAAGCTCGCCCCTTCAAGATGCCCAAGCAAGCGCTTGAAAGCACAAGCGCCGGTGCGGCGCCGAGTGACGCGAGTACAGGCGCTAGCGCAGATGATGCCGGTGCGGCGGGCGCGGGCGCAGCTGCTGCCGACAAGGCGGATGCGGGTAGCACATGCGGCGCAGGTGCAGCAGCAGGCGCGGGTGCAGCCTGCGAGCAATGTCCAGCTCATCTGCAAGCCATAGCTAATAGCGAGGCAAATACGACACAGGAAAAAGATGCGCAAAATGCGGCTACGCATGAGGCTGCCAAGACGGCTGCCGAGACGACATCGCAGAGTGCATACCCAACGCAGTACACAACCCTAGAGCACGAGCTTAGCCTCACCGAAAGAGTCGAAATACTCGCCGACGAATACGACATCACCGGACGCGCCTTTGATGTGCTGCTCCTTTTTGCAAAGGGGCGCAGCGCCGCACGCGTCGAGCAAGAGCTCTATATCTCGCGCGGTACCGTCAATACCTACTCCCATCGCATCTATCAAAAGCTCGGCATTCACTCACGCCAAGAACTTTTCGACATGGTCGATAACGTGGGCACTACACAGGCTGACTAGTCCATTGTGCATCGACAAATTTACAAGCTCTAAGTAATAAAGTAAGGAGTCGCATTTGTGCGGCTCCTTTGTTTGTGCGGCTCCTTTGCGTCTAACAGCTCTTCTTGCTTAAAAATCCTCGTATCTAGGCAATTCCTCTTGTCTAGCCTTGGCTTTCTTGGTATACGAGGTTTTCAGCGCTGTAGCGCGCACGCAATACCGGTTTTTCAATCTTTCCCGTAGGATTGCGCGGGATATCAGCAAAGATAATCTTACGCGGACGCTTATAGCGCGGCAGGTCAAGACAAAATGTCTCGATATCTTCTACCGTCGTGTCTTTTGCCTCGGGCTTGAGCTCGATGACAGCCAGAGAAATCTCGCCAAGACGCGCATCAGGTATACCTATCACAGCCACGTCTTTGATGGCTGGATGCGCCGATAAGAAATCTTCCACCTGCACCGGATAAATATTTTCACCGCCCGAGATAATCACGTCTTTTTTGCGATCAACCAGCCAATAAAAGCCCCCTTCGTCTTGGCGCGCCATATCGCCGGTAAGCAACCAGCCATCCACTAAAGTCTCAGCCGTCGCCTCAGGATTGTTGTAATAACACGTCATAACGCCCGGGCCTTTTACGCAAAGCTCGCCTACATCGCCCTGCTCAACTTGTCGACCGTGCGCGTCAATGATTTTCACTTCCCAACCGTAGCCCGGCACACCAATAGCGCCCACGTGGTCAATATTTCCCACACCGAGATGCACACAGCCTGGCCCAATTGACTCAGACAGCCCATAGTTGGTATCGTATTCGTGGTGAGGGAAAACACTTTTCCAGCGTGCTATCAGGCTGCGCGGCACAGGCTGCGCACCGATATGCATAAGCCTCCATTGGCTCAAATGATAATCCTCGAGCTTAAGCGTACCCTCTTCTATCGCAAGCAGGATGTCTTGCGCCCATGGCACAAGCAGCCACACGATAGTGCAGCGCTCGCTGCTGACCGCTTCGAAAATCGCCTGTGGTGTCACGCCGCGCAAAATAACCGCTTTCGACCCACTCGCAAGGCTGCCCATCCAGTGCATTTTCGCACCAGTATGATACAGCGGCGGTATACACAAAAACACATCATCGCGCGTCTGCCCATGGTGGTTAACTTCAGTAAGCGCTGCATGCTCGAGGCTTTCGTGGTTATGCAAAATCGCCTTAGGAAAACCGGTCGTTCCACTACTGAAATAAATGACCGCATCATCTTCTAGGGTCAGAGGTATATTAGGATCTGCACTTGAGCAGTTTGACGCGAGCTCGGTGTAGTCTTCCGCAAAAGAAGGGCAACTATGCCCCACATAGAGCAACAAAAAATCGTTCGGCAGCTTTGGTTCGACTTCTTCCATACGTCCGATGAATTCGGATCCAAACACGAGCGCTGTAGTATCAGCAAGCTGCAAGCAATAATCAATCTCATCTGCGGTGTAGCGGAAATTAAGTGGCACAGCGATAGCGCCACATTTCAAAATACCAAAATATAGCGGCAACCACTCGATGCAGTTCATGAGCAGTATGGCCACTTTGTCGCCTTTTTTGATACCGCGACTCATAAGCAAGTTAGCAAAACGGTTTGCCTTTTCGTCAAACACACTCCATGTGATTTCGCGACGAAAAGCCTGTGGCTCGGTTGTTTCGATAAGATTATAGTCACGCCATGTCACACGCCTGCGCTCTTTGACGGTTGGGTTTATTTCTACGAGCGCTGTATCAAAGCCATATTCAGCGGCATTGCGACGCAAGTAATCGATAACGAGCATTGTTTTTTAATTCCTCTCTAATTATTTCACGATGAGCACTGAGGCAGGAGAAGCATGGAGCACTCTGTGGCTCACGCTGCCGAGGTACTCTTGCACACCCGAAAGCCCGCGGTTTCCCATGACCACGAGGTCATAGTCGCGCTCTTTGATGAGGCCTATCAACTCTGTTGCCGGATTTGTACCCGTAAGCATGATAGCCTCGCAGCGAGATGAAACGTCAGATGTCGCATCCATTGCGCGCTCAAGCAAGTGCTTGCCGCCTTCTTTTACCACATCAAGTATTTCGGCAAAATTTGCCATTTGCGCTTTATCGAGCCTCGGCACCACCGCCACATGCGCAAGGTCAATATGTGCCTCTAGGTTCATACGCGCGAGCGTTAATGCCGCATCTAGTGCGCGATGCGCGCATTCCGAGTCGTCAACTGCAACTAGTATATTATTGATTTTCATTTGCGCTACCTTCTTTCATAACTCTAGTGTATATGATAACACTAAGTAGCGCGCTTAGACTTACACAGATGTACTAGAGCAAAACAATGCCACCTAGCTTGAGATTTAAGCACTAGCTAGGTGGCATATATAAGTACGAAACGAATCTTTTAAAGGGGAAATTTCTTTAAAAGATACCCTCTATAACTTACGCTTCGTTTTTCATTTAGAGCAGTGCGGCGAGCTCTGCTTTAGAGCCAAACTCCTGAGGCTGCTCATCTGAGAAAGCTATGCACACTTCGCCTTCCCAAGTGGGCTCTTCATCGTCGTTTTCCGCTGGCTTGTACTTCTTAGTACGTATGACTTTTTTGATAGTCTCTTTTTGCTCATCTTCAATGGAGCTATTGGTGAAGTCATATTTCAAGTCCGCTATCATTTTCTCCAGCAAGTCAAGCACATCGGTACCATCAAGCGCAACCATACCAGCCTCGCTGTTGAAGACAAAGTAATCACTAAGGTAGGCCGTACGTATCTTTTCCCGGCGGGTTTTTTCGACCTTTACAATGCAGACGATAGCAAGCACCATTATTATCCACCAGATGATAGAAATAACCAAGTCGAGTGGGTTGTCAATATGATTGAAACCTAAGTCGTACCACAGCCACAGCAAAAAGGCAGAGAGGATAACTGCTATTACGATAAGCAAAACGTTTGACTTTTTCATGACTATTCCTTCTTTCCTCGGTGTGCCTAGTTGGTCGTGGCCGTGGCCGGTTTATTTACGGACTCGTTTGTTTCGCTGTCATCAGTAAGCTCTTTGTCTAGAGCAGCAATGCTGTGCGTAAATTTCTTGCGGCGAATAATCACACCAGCGCCGTAAATCAAGGTGAGAAGTGCACCCAATATAATCCACCAGTGCACCCAGCAAGCTTGCGCCAAAGGCGTCGGGTTGTCTTCGATGACTTCCATGCCTGTCTGAGCCGTCACTTCACTCGTATCCGTTGCCGACGTGTCGTAAGTAGCCGTGCCATATACCGTACCATCAGCACCACCGCCACCGCCGGGCGTAAACGATGTGATATCGTCGGGCACCGAACCCGTACCAGTCACAGTGTTAGTAACTGAGCCGGCCTCGACGTCATCGGCTGTCACCGTGTAGGTGTAGGTAATATCTTGTGTCGCACCCGGTGCCAAAGTAGCTATCGGCTCAAGCGGCACAAGCGTATCGTTCAGCACGATATTAGTGAGCTCGACGTTGCCGGTATTAGTAACGCTAACCTGATACGTTATCTCTTCGCCCTGTACGTAGAACTGGCTATTTGCGGGGCTGCCGAGGATGGTCTTGTTAATACTCATGCCTGCAGCAGGTGTGACCGTAGCAGTTGTCTCTGTGCCAGGCGTTACGTTCGTCGGGTTGTCAGTCGGATTATCGGCTGTGCCCGTAACCGTATTAACCACCACACCTGCTGCCATATCAGCAAGTGTTACCGTGTAGGTTGTCGTAAAGGTCTGCGACGCTCCTGGAGCAAGCTGCGCGATAGTCCACGCATCCCCAGTGAGCGGGTCGCTAATGGCTACATTGGTCAACTCTGATGTGCCGCTGTTAGTAGCCACTACGGTATAGGTGATAACATCGCCTGCCATAGCACCCGAAGTCACATCAGCCGTCTTGGTGATAACAAGAGCTGGTGTCTGCGTCTCAACAGGAGTTGTTATCTCGTCTTGACCCGCAGGGTTGGGGTTATTGGGGTTGTCGGTCTCAGCACTTGCTGTCGCTACATTTGTTACAGATCCGCGATTAGAATCTGCCTGCGTTACCACATAGTCAACCGTGTAGGTGAGTGTTTCCATAGGCTCGAGCACCTCAACCGTCCATGTGGTGTTGAGCAGCTCATCAGTTATCACCACGTTGTGCATGCTGATATTGCCAACATTTTGAGCGGTGATGGTGTAGGTGATAGTATCGCCCGCTCGAACAACCGTGCCGGCGCTTACGTTTGCGGTCTTATTAACAATGAGGTTTGCATATGGCGTAACAGGAGTAATATTATCTTCGTCACTCCAGCTCTTACCACCAAAGCTAACGTTCACCGTATTGTCAATAGTGCCAGCGAGGATGTCTTCTTCGGTAACCACATGCGTTGCCGTGATGGTCTTTTCCGCACCGGCAGCCATCTCAAAGGTGGTCTCGCTTAGGGTGAAGCCTTCTTTTTCTTCAACCGTAACGGTCTTTGTCTCGTTATAAATATTTTTGATTGTAATGTTAAACGTGACCGTCTCGCCGAGAGCTGTTGCGTCTGTGCCGTCAAGAGATACGTCATGCGTCTTGTTTACCACATCGCTATCAGGTACTTCGTTATCGTCGATAGTGAGTGCACCATCAGTGATAACAAACCTTACGTTTGCAAAGTTTTTATTGATGTTTGCAAAGTCACTCGGCTCAATACCTAGCTCGTAAGTGCCCACCAGCGTACCCGTTGCGGTCCATGCATCAGTCGATGTCTCAGTGACGGAGCTCGCAATGTCATAGAGTGCGGTGTCAGACACGATTGATTTGTATCCAGAGACACTGTGCTCTTTGCCATCGTAGTGAGCACTATCGCTATTTTCGGTAACGGCTACCACAACCTCAGCTGCGTAAGGTGTGATAGTGAGCGCACCATCGACTATCACAAACTCAACGTTAGTGAAGTTCTCGTTGGTGTTTGCAAAGTCGCTAGAAGCGATACCTACGTCGTAAGTACCAGCGTCGGTACCCTTTGCAGTCCATGCATCGGTTGCAGTCTCTGCTACTGAAGTCGTCACGTTGTAAAGCACGTTATCTGCCACCATATCAGCGTAGCCTGTGATGCTGTGCTCTTGTCCGTCGTACTCAACTGTTTGAGATTTCTCTGTCACCGTAACCGTCACTTTATCGGTCACTGGGTTGATAACGAGCGAGCCATCAACGATGACAAACTCTACATTAGTGAAGTTTGCATTGATGTTTGCAAAGTCACTCGTCTCAATGCCTACCGGGTAAGTGCCCTTGTTGGTACCCTTTGCGGTCCATGCATCAGTTGCGGTTTCTTTCACTGACGTTTTCACATCGTAAAGGCCATTATCAGAGGTGATGCTTTCATAACCAGTTACTGTATGCTCTTTGCCGTCGTAGGTAACCGTGTCAGAGTTTTCGATAACCGTAACGGTAACTTTATCAGTGACCGGCGTCACTGTCTGAGAACCATCAGTTATGACAAACAACACGGTTTCAAAATTAGCGTTGTTGTTTGTGAACTGGCTCGCCTCAAGACCCATAGCCTTCGTACCCACGTCAGTCTGCGAAGCAGAAGCGCTACCACTAAAGGTGAAATCGCTTTCTTTATACAAAGACGTTGAAGTGGACACGTCGTAGCCGGTTACCGTATGCTCTTTACCATCGTATACATTGGTAGCCTTGTGACCCGTGATAGTAACGGTTGCATCAATCTTGCCAATTACAAGATGTCCGTCAGTTACTTCAAACACGACATTGGTAAAGTTCTTGCTAGCATTTGCAAAGTCAGTTGACTTCATGTTCATGTACTCAATGCCAGCCTCGGTGCGTTTGGCTTCCGCCGTACCGCTGAAAGCAAAGTTATTTGCAGTATAGAGGCTGTTGGAAATATCCTTTACCTCGTAACCGGTGACGACATGCTCTTTACCATCGTAGTCGTATTCACCTGTATTACCAGCGATTTTGACAGTTACTTGCTCAGTTATTGGGTTAATAGTGAGGTCGCCGTCAACTATGACAAACTCAACGTTAGTGAAGTTGGCATTAGTGTTTGCAAAGTCAGCTGCTGCGATACCTACCGGATAGCTACCAGCATCGGTGCCCTTTGCCGTCCACGCATCGG
>CAYNWQ010000050.1:0-8055 GCA_964400955.1 uncultured Gordonibacter sp.
GCTCGTATTGCGGCGCTTGGCGGCACGTCTGACAAGACATTAATCGGGGTAGCTGACGAGACGTCATCTGGGGTAGCTGGCAGGGCGTCTTTGTGTGAGGCAAACGAGGCACGCGAGGTATTCGCGGAAGCACCCATCAGAGCGTCAAAGGCTTAAAACATGGCATACATAGACCCCGAAACTTATGTCTATCTGGATTGGGCAGCTACGGCGCCTTTGAGCGACGCGGCTGCGCATGCCATGCAGCCTTTCCTTTTGCCGGGGCGAGCTAATGTGGCTTGCGGCACAAATGCGAACTCGCTTCATTCTCCGGGTCGTGCTGCTTTTGCTGCTTTAGAGGATGCGCGCCGCCGACTTGCGCGTCTTGTTGGGGTATCGCGCACAAACGAGATTATATTTACTTCTGGCGCCACTGAATCAGACAATGCTGCTTTATTTGGTATAGCACACGGAGCGGTGCGTGCGCGCAAACAGGCGGGAAAAGCCTGCGAGTGTCCTCATATCATTACAACAGAAATCGAGCACGAGGCGGTGCAAGAGGTATGCGCGCGCCTCGAGCGTAGCGGTTTTCGCCTCACGCGTCTTTCGCCTGACAGGCATGGATTTATAAGTCCTGCGGCCTTAATGGATGCGCTTGATGCAGATACGGTGCTTGTTTCTGTGCAGGCTGCCAATAGTGAAATCGGCAGTGTGCAGCCAGTGCAAAAACTTGCTGAGATCGCGCACGCGCATGGAGCGTTTTTTCACACTGATGCGACGCAAGCGCTCGGCAAAATCACTGTTGATGTGAGCAGGTGGGGAGTAGATGCGGCATCGTTCTCGGCGCATAAGATAGGCGGTCCAAAAGGCATAGGGGCGCTTTATCTGCGTTCGCGTACGCCTTTTGAGGCGTATCTTTTAGGAGGAGGACAAGAGGAAGCGCGCCGTAGTGGCACGCAAAATGTGTGCGGTGCCGTTGGTTTTGCGGCGGCATGCGAGAGTGTGTGTGAGGCGCTTGATGTAGAGAGCGCACGCGAGCGAGCGCTGTGCGAGATGATTTATGCAGGGCTTTTAGAGCATCCACAGGTCGTGCGTACGATTGAAAAAGATGCTAGTGTCTTGAGAGATGCCCCCGGCGTGACTTTCAGCCCTAATGCGGCTGCTAATCTCGGCGCGTGCGCCAATCCTGACACGACCGCCAATCTCGGCGCATGCGCCAATCCTGACACAACCGCCAATCTCGGCGCGTTCGACAACCTCGGCGCGTCCGAAACTTTTGAGCATTTCTTGCCTAATATCGTGCACGTTTGCGTGCGCGGTATGGAAAGCCAGACGCTTATCATCCGCCTCGATGCCCTCGGTTTTGCAGTGTCGGGTGGGTCGGCTTGTGCATCATCGAGTCTTGAGCCGAGCCATACTTTGCTTAGCTTAGGTATCCCGCGTGACCTTGCGCAAGGAGCTTTGCGTATATCTATCGGTAGTTTGACCACAGAGCGCGATGCGCGTGCTTTTATCGATGCGTTTGGGCGCGCACTAGCGTGGGAGTGAAAGGATAGTTTCATGACTGACGAAAACACAGAGTGCGAAACAAACAACTCATACGCCCTCAGTACGCGAGCGAGTGGTACGCTGCGTCAAATGGGGACTTCGCTGACTATTGGTGCCCTTGAGCAGGCTTTGCTTGCGCAGTTCCCAGCGGCGGATGCCGAAGAGTGGGACAGAACCGGTCTTTTGATTGGAGACCCCGCTGAAACAATCGAAAAAGTCGCCATTGCGCTTGACCCAACACCTACCGCTATTGCACAAGCTTCTTCGCTTGGAGCAAATGTAGTTCTCACTCACCATCCTGCCTATCTTAGCGCCCCAGAGATATTTCGCCCCTCATCCTCGGTGGCAGAAAATGATGGCGCCCTTGTGTGGGCTGCGATTAGTGCTCATGTTGCGGTCATGTCGTTTCATACCGCACTTGACGTGAGTGAGGTAGCGGCGCGTATGCTTCCGGGGCTGCTCAGTCTTACTTACACTGAAAGACTTGTTTGCCCCCTTGCGACGTATTCCAAAAAAGGCTACGGTCAGATATGTATCCCGCATGCCACTGACACACCTTTTAGTCTTGCGCATCTCGCTGCGCGCGCAACAAGCGTGTTCGGTCGCGCTCCGCGTACGTGGGGAGATTTCACTCGTGAGCTGAAAACCATCGTTACTTGTACAGGTTCTGCTGGCAAGGTCGCGCGGGCGTCCCTTAGTGCAGGTGCTGATTGTTTGGTGTGTGGCGAGATAAAATACCACGATGCTCTCGCGCTTTCGCAAGCGGGTCTTTGCATTGTTGACCTTGGACACGACGTGAGTGAGCTACCCTTTACGAGCATTTTGGCAAACGAATGCATGCGCGCAGGTGTGGACGCCGATAGCATTGAGATACTCGACCAAAGCGACAACTGGACTTATCCTGAAACCGTTAGAATGTAGTGAAGCTAGTTTTATCGCCTGCATAATGTGTCATACTAATTGCTAAATAAAAAACGCTCGACGAGAGGAATCATATATGGACGCAACAGAAACAAATTTGGCCTGCCTACTCGAGATGCAGCAGATAGACCTTGAAATTATTCGTCTCAATAAAGAGCTTGCAAATTTGCCGCAGCGCAAAGTTATCGTAACTTTGCGTGAAAAAAAGCGCACTGTCACCGAAAAAAGTGAGCGTGTAGCCGCGATGAAAAAAGACGCGAATGCGCGACTTTCGCGCGTGAGTGATGAAGATGACTCGCTTGCTGCAAAACAGCGCGCTGCGCAAGAGGCGATAGACAACACTCATGGTGACTATCGCAATATCGAGGCGCGTACCAAAGAGATGAACGGCTACGCAAAACGTCGTGCAACTCTCGAAGGCGATATCGAAAAGCTTAGCGCTGAGCTTGCAAAGATTGAAGAAATCGAAGCTCAGGTAGCACTCCTTCTTGAAAGCGTTACCGAGCAGGAGTCGCAAGCGTGTGATTCTTTCCAAAAGCAGGGTAGAACACTACAGAATGAGATTGCTGTCAAGCGTGCTCAAAAAGAAAAGCTCAGTCGCACTTTGCCGAGTGAGCTTGCAAGTGCTTACGAGAAAACAGCCTCTCGTGCAGGAGGAGTTGCGATAGGCCGCCTCGTGGATGGGAAATGCGGAGCTTGCCGTGCAACGATAGATGGCGGACGCTTAATAGACCTCAAATCTCAAGCACCTCTTGGCACCTGTCCTGCGTGCAAGCGCCTATTGATTATTTAAAGTACGCCGGTCTTGCGACCGGCGTACTGTATCGCAAAAAAGCCCGCGGATGCGGGCTTTTAGTGCGTGATATTGCTTTTGCTCGTAGCTTCATGCAACGAGTGCAACGGGTGCAACGGGTGCGCGCCTGGCTTACCGTCGTGCACCGAGTGTAGACGCAGCGTTTATGCGCGCTCTACTTTGCCAGCTTTCATACAACGAGTGCACACGTTTGCGCGACGTACGTGGCCGCTTTCATCCTTAATGGTAATCTTTTGCACATTAGGACGAAACACGCGGTTCGTCACGCGGTGTGAGTGGCTGATGTTGCGACCAGCTACAGGATGTTTCCCGCAAATTTCACAAACCTTTGACATCTTAAATCAACTCCATGACCTACGTTTCGATTAAAACTGCAGTGTTTAAAATCGTTTGTTGACAAAACATTACTACTATATCACAACTTTTGGGATAGTTACAAGAATTTTTCGTGTAATATCGTCATAGCTTCTTATGGATACGTCGCATGTTATACGTGATGTGCGCTATACTGCGGTAAAAAAGTATACGACATCGGGAAAGGATGAGCAATGAGTGCAACGATACCTGGCGAGTTACACGTCGCCAACGATGTTTTAGCCGACATGGTCGGAAATGCTGCGCTGGAGTGTTACGGTGTGGTGGGTATGTGTGCGCCTACGGCAGCAGATGGTATTGCAAAGATTTTACCTGCGTCGCGCCTGCGTCGTGGTGTGGTGGTGACGACGAGCGATGCTGGTGTGCATGTTGATTTATATGTCGTTGTGGAATACGGTACCAACATCAGCACTATTTCGCAAAATCTCACCGACCAAGTGAGCTTTGCTTTGAAAGAGTATGCGCATGTGCCACTTGACGGCGTTGATGTGCATGTTAAAGGCATAAAGGTGCGCAAGTAACACGCTGCAAGAACGCGAATAGATTGACCTCTGCAAGAAAAGAATAGAGATGTGCGCTTGAGAGCTTGTGGTGAGCCGCAAGCGCGTTGTAAGGAGAAAGAAACCTACCATGTCAAAAACCTATACCGGCAATGACCTGCTTAATGCCTTGGCGGCAGCAAGCAAAACATTGAGTGAGCGCAAAGACGAGATTAACAGGCTCAACGTCTTTCCTGTACCTGATGGAGACACAGGCACTAACATGTCACTTACTGTTGGCTCTGTGGTTGATAATCTCGCCAAGTTACCTATTGGTGCAAGTGGCGCTGAAATTCGCAAGGCGATAACGACCGGTGCGCTTATGGGAGCACGCGGTAATTCCGGTGTTATCACCTCGCAAATTTTGCGCGGTTTATGCGAGGGTGGGTCAGATGCCATCGAACTCACCACGCAAACAGTTGACGCTGCTTTTGCTCGTGCGGTCGAAGTTGCATTTCAGGCAGTGCGTAAGCCGGTCGAAGGCACCATTCTCACCGTGTTGCGCGACGCTGCTCAGGCCGCAAAGCACGCCCGCAAAAAGAAGCTTTCCACCGAAGAAGCGCTCGAGTCAATAGTTGAAGAAGCGTATGCCTCTGTACAGCGCACGCCCGACCTTTTGCCGGTGTTGAAAGAAAACGGCGTTGTTGACGCAGGAGGCTTTGGTCTTGCGATATTGATTGATGCGTTTGTGAGTGCGCTTACTGGTAAGGAAGGTACACTTGGAGATGAACTTGCCTTTGCACGCACGTCTGCGCCAAAGGTCGAGATAGAGCAAATCAACGACTGGGAAGGATCAGCTTATCGCTATTGTACCGAGTTTTTGGTGCATTCTGATGTGCTTGATGTGGACGCTGCGAAAGACTTTTTGCCAACGATGGGCGATTGCGATTTGCTCGTAGGTATGCATCCTAATTTCAAAGTGCATGTGCATTCCAACCGTCCTGATCAGGTGCTCGGATGGTTTTTGACGCATGACGCGCAAATATCAGAGGTGCATGTGCACAACATGCAACTACAAAGTGAAGCTCGCAGCGATGCGATAGCTGCTGAAAAAGAGGCCGAGCGCAAATCCCTTGGTGTTGTTGCGGTAGCGGCAGGTGAGGGTAACGCGAAAATACTCGAGAGCCTAGGCGTTGACGTGGTTGTCTCGGGTGGACAGACTATGAACCCCTCGACAAAAGATTTGCTCGATGCTGCTAATAGCTTAAACGCTGATGCAGTCATCATTTTGCCCAACAACTCAAACATCATTATGGCAGCGCAAAGTGCGTGCACAATGACCGATATGCCATCTGCTGTTGTACCAACAAAGAGTGTGCCTCAAGCATTTGCAGCGCTTTTCGGTATGGACGACGCGGCAAGCCTCGAAGAAAATGTCGAGGCCATGACAGAGGCTGCCTCTGAGGTGAAAACCGGCGAAGTGACAAGTGCTGTTAAAGACGCAAAAGATGCCCACGGAAACGCTATATGTGCAGGAGACGTTATCGGTATCGCTGATGGGTCTATCGAGGCTGTGGGTAGCGCGGTTGAAGACGTGGTCATGGCGCTTCTTTCCGTGATGGAAGCAGATGACGCTGACACGCTTACCCTGCTTGCTGGTGAGGATTTCGACGACGACGCGCTTGATGCGCTCGTATCTCGCATAGAGGATGCTTACGACGAGCTCGAGATAGATGCACATCGTGGTGAGCAGCCCTTATATCCTGTCGTGCTGTCAGTAGAGTAAGCACGCCTGACACTTTGGTGAGTGAGTCGAAAGACACGCAGATAATCCCTGCTAATACTGAGCGAATGAAGGCGACGCTTGCCGGCGATGAATCGGTTTCGCAAGTGCGCCTTGTGAGCCCCGCACGCGCTCGGGTACTCGCAAAGATGGGCATCATGCGTGTGCGTGACCTCGTTACTCACTACCCTCGTCGCTATATCGACTTATCCTCGATAGAGACGGTCGCGTCTGCGCGTATAGGGAGCTCATGTACTATCGAAGGGGTTGTGCATGACGTGAAACTCAAGCGCCCGCGCCCGCGTCTTGTGCTCGTTGAGATAGGGGTTGTCGATAAAACCGGCATTTGTATCGTCACGGCGTTTCGTCAGCCTTGGCTTGCTGAAAAATTAGAAAGCGGCATGCGGGTTGCTATAGCGGGCAAAGTTGAGTTCAACTACGGCTACAAACGCATGACAAATCCCTTTATAGAAGTTATCGAAAACGAAAGCGACATTAGCGCGGGGCGTATTATCCCCGTGCATCCTGCAACTGAAAAGCTCTCGGCCGCATGGATGCGCAGACTCATCGAAAATGCGCTGTGTGATGTAGGCATGTCTTTTGACCCGCTGCCTTTGTCTTTGCGCGCAAAGCGTCACTTGATGAGTCGCTCCGTTGCGCTTAGATGCATCCATTTCCCAAAATCGATGGATGAAGCAGACGAGGCACGTGCGCGTCTCGCTTATGAAGAGTTGCTTTTCCTTGAGCTTTTTTTGATGATGAACTCGCAAGAGCGTGCACGCGGGAAAAGACCGGTCATGCACGTGATAGACGGTACGCGCGTGCAAGCTCTCGAACAAGCGCTTCCTTTTACTTTAACTGCAGACCAATCGCGTGCGAGAGATGAAATGCTCGCCGAGCTCGCGGCGGGACATGTGGCTAACCACCTTATATTAGGAGATGTGGGCACCGGCAAAACGGTCGTGTCTGCCTTTGCGCTCGCGGCGGCAGTTGATAGCGGAAACCAAGCCTGCCTTATGGCGCCCACAGAAGTGCTCGCACGCCAACATCTCGCAAGCTTAAGATCGCTTTTTGATGCGGCACACATCAGCTATGCGCTGCTTACTTCTGCAACACCTGCCGCGGAAAAAGAAAGCATATACAAGCGTTTTTCTAGCGGTGAGCTTGAGGTATTGATAGGTACGCATGCGCTTATCGAAGATAAGGTAGCGCCGCATCGACTCAGTCTCGCGATAATTGATGAGCAGCAGCGTTTTGGAGTCGATCAGCGTGCGCGATTGCTTAACAAAGGAGAAGCGACTGATGCGATATATCTTACAGCAACACCTATCCCGCGCTCGCTTGCTCTAGCGGTATTTGGTGACTTGACGCTTTCGTATATAAAACAGCGCCCACATGCGGGTGTGCAGCGTACGACAAAAGTGTATGCAAAAAGTCAGCAGGGTGAAGCCTACGATGCTGCACGTGCGGCGCTTGAGCGTGGCGAGCAAGTTTATGTGGTGTGTCCTTTGGTGGGAAAAGACACCGAGACGCGAGAGAGTGCTTCGGCTGCACGCAACCGCGATGGTGAAGAGGCACACGAAGAGGATTTGCATCCCCATATAAGCATTGAAAGTGATGACGACTTTGCAAACGACAACATAAGTGCGGCAACGCAAGAAGCGCAGTATTTGCAGCATTCGGTTTTTGGAGCGTATGAGGTTGCTTTGCTGCACGGCAAGATGTCAAGCACCGAAAAACAGCAGGTCATGAGTGACTTTCGCGAGGGGCGAGTGCAGGTGCTCGTAGCTACTACCGTTATAGAAGTTGGAGTGGACGTGCCAAACGCCACGGTGATGATTATACAAGACGCTGACCGCTTTGGACTTTCGCAGTTGCATCAGCTGCGCGGTCGTGTTGGTAGAGGCGAAAAACCCGGCGAGGTGTTTTTGATTTCAGCTTCGAAGAGCGACACGGCTCTTGCGCGCCTCGGGGCACTTGAGGCAACCGATGACGGCTTTGAACTGGCGGCTTTTGACTTGTCGCTTAGGCGTGAGGGTGACATCTTGGGAAATAGGCAAAGTGGTACGTCGTCGCTTAAACTCGTAAACATCATGCGCGATAAAGAACTTATTGAGGCGGCTCACAGTGATGCGCGCGCTTTGCTCGAAAGTGAT
>CAYNWQ010000051.1:0-7997 GCA_964400955.1 uncultured Gordonibacter sp.
TGGAAAAAGCACCGGAGCTTGTCATCGTAAGTGGCATGAGTGGTGCGGGGCGTACCGAAGCTATGCATGTTTTCGAAGACCTTGGCTATTTCTGTGTTGATAATCTGCCCTCAAGTCTTATTGGCAATCTTTTCGAGCTCGGAGATATGGCGCAACTTCCTGGGCAACCTAAAGGTCAGTGTCGCATTGCGGTTGTATGCGATGCGCGCAACAGAGCCTTTTTTGGGCATCTTAACGAAGAGCTCGCTAAGCTTGATGCGCGTGGTATTGCCTACCGCATACTCTATCTTGACGCGGCGGATGAAAAACTGATTGCACGCTATAAGTCATCGCGCCGCCGTCATCCGCTTTGCGAGGATGGCGCAAGCATCGCAAATGGCATACAGCGCGAACGTAGTTTGCTTTTTAATCTGCGTGAAGCAGCTCATGATGTCATAGATACGACCGATATGTTGCCCCAGCAACTCAGGCAAACCATACGTAATTTGTTTGCGACAGGCGAAGAGCGCAAAGGGCTTGCCGTTACGGTGTATTCATTTGGCTTTAAACACGGTGCTCCTCTTGATGCCGACATCGTTATTGACGTGCGCTTTTTGCCAAATCCCTACTATGATGAGGCTTTGCGTCCTTTAACCGGGCTTGACCCTCAAGTGCGCGATTACGTGCTTTATCGCGAGGAGACTATCGAGTTTCTCAAGCGTTGGCGCGCTTTGCTAGATTGCGTGATGCCGGGCTATGTCTCTGAGGGTAAACAGCAACTTGCTATAGCGGTGGGTTGCACGGGTGGTCAGCATCGTAGTGTGGCACTTGCCGAATCTACCGGCGATTATCTGAAAAGCTGCGGCTATCGCGTGAGTGTTGCGCACCGCGATTTAAAGCTTGCAGAATAGGTGGGTGTGACTATGTCTTTTGAGCGGGGTCGCTTTCGTAATACGATGGTACCTGGCAAGGTGCATCGAGTGCACCGAGAGCATCCTTATACCCATGACCCTTCGGCAACAGCTGCTTTTGCAGCTATCAGTGCCGATACGAGTAAAAAATACCTAGAGCGCGAAAGTAGTGCAAATATAAAGCGCGCAGTTGTTATAGGTGGTGGCACCGGTGCACCTATGTCAATACGGTCTTTACTTTCGCTTGGTCTTGAGACGAGTGCGGTAGTTGCGATGGCAGACGATGGGGGCTCGACGGGTATTTTGCGCGCAGAAGCCGATGCTACTGCTCCGGGCGATGTAAGAAAATGCATTGCTGCTTTTGCTGCCGACCCGACAGATCCACTAACGCGTGCGTTTAAGTATCGCTTTACTTTTGCACAGAATCACACCTTAGGTAATCTCATGCTCGCCGCACTCGAAGATGCTGCAGGTTCATTTCCCGAAGCGATAAGCATCTGCGAGCGTTTACTTAATGCACGTGGGCATGTCTATCCCTCCACGCTTGACAGTGTTAACCTCGCTGCGCGCACTCGAGATGGGCGCATTCTTGAGGGTCAGGCTTGTGCGTGCAAGTCAAAAACTGCCCTTGAGCGAGTCTGGCTCACCTCTGCAGCTGAACCGCGACCTTTTGAGGGCGCCCTGCAAGCTATTCGCTGTGCTGACTTAATCGTACTTGGTCCAGGTTCGCTTTTTACTTCTATTATTCCTAATTTATTAGTACCTGGCATTATTGAAGCGTGCCGTGAGTCGTCTGCTCGCGTACTTTTTGTGTGCTCTGTGGCAGATGTACAAGGTGAAACATGGGGGCTGACGGCACGCGAGCATTTAGATGTGCTCTATGATCACGGCATGTATGGCTTGATTGATTATATGCTTGTACATACGCCTTCTTTCTCGGGAACTACAAGACCAGTTTCTATAAGCCATCAAGATGTCGTGGCTATCCAAAATACGGGACCAGTTGTAATCGCACGCAACCTCGCTGATGCTATCTGTCCTACTTGGCACAATGCTTCTGCACTGCGTGATGCATTTGCTGCGGTTATTAAGATGTGTTCAGCCCGATAAAAAAGTAGCGTTTGTGTTATGTCGTTTACTTCAGATGTAAAAGATGAACTCTCGCGGGTGCCACCTACGTGCACGCACTGCGAAAAAGCAACCCTCGCTGCGCTTATGCGTATAGAGGGCACGCTTTTTTTGTCTGGCTCGTCGCGTTATCGTATGGAGATTGCTACCGATGTGGGAAATGTCGCACGTCTCGTGTTAAAGCTATTGCATAGCAGATATCACTTAAAGACAAACCTTACGATACGCCGCAGTGTTTTGCATAAAACGCCAAATTACCTCATTGATTTACCTGCACAAGAAAATCTTGCTGATGCTCTGCGTGATTTGGGTATTTTATCTGATGGGGAAGGGCTTGAGCTAGGCATACGCCCCGACCTTGTGAAAAAGCGTTGTTGCGCGGCTGCGTTTTTGCGTGGTGCTTTTCTCGGGAGTGGCTTTATTGCAAACCCTCGTGGCGATTTTCATTTTGAAATAACCGTTGAATCTCAGGCTTTAGCCACAGCTATCGTTGAGCTTTTAGAGGAACAAGACATACATGCACGCATCATGCAGCGTCGCAACTCTTATATGGTTTACTTGAAAAGTGGCGCGGCTATTTTGGAGTTTCTTGCTTTTAGTGGCGCTCATCAGTGCGCGCTCGCGATGGAAAATGAACGCGTGGTTAAGAGTGTACGAAATGATGTCAATCGTGACATCAACGCCGAAGTTGCTAACCAAGCGAAAAGTGCAAATGCTGCAGTTGATCAGTTGTTCGCCATAAGAGAAGTACTTGAAGCCTACGGCATGGAAAACCTGCCACCTGCACTGCAAGATTTTATACGCCTGCGGGTAAAAAATCCTGATGCAAGCCTAAAAGAGCTTGGGATGCGGGCTAATCCACCACTTTCGAAAAGCGCAGTTTATCATCGTGTACGTCGCATAGAGCAGCTTGCAGCCGAGGCGCGGGCTCGCTAGGTTTTATATAAAACAGTTTACAAAGGACATAAGATGCAAGATATTTTAGTTGTCATTGATATGCAAAATGATTTTATCGACGGTACACTCGGGACGGTCGAGGCATGTGCAATTGTTCCGCTTATTAAAGACAAGATTGATACCTTTGCGGGTAAAGTCTTTTTTACGCGCGATACGCATGATGAAAATTATCTTGATACCCTTGAAGGAAAAAATCTCCCGGTACCTCATTGTCTTAAAGGAAGCGATGGCTGGCAAATACATCCTGCACTTGAAAAGCTGCGCAAGACTAAAGCAATTGACAAACCGAGTTTTGGCTCGGTTGAGCTTGCTGAAGTGTTGCGCGCAGAGCATGAGCAAAATCCTTTGAGAAGTATTACCTTTGTTGGTGTGTGCACCGACATCTGTGTCATATCTAATGCATTGCTCGTTAAGGCACATTTGCCAGAAGTACCTTTGATTGTTGATGCAGATTTATGCGCAGGCGTCACAAAAGAGTCGCATGAGGTGGCGCTAGCCGCGATGAGTGCGTGTCAAATCATTATCAAGCATTCATAAATACTTTGTCCGAGCTTTTTTTGCCCTCTCTTTAAAGGCATAAGTTTGAACTGGGCAAATAGATAAGTCATGTGTTTGCATGACATAAAATGTTGCGCAAAATAGCAAAAATCACCCTTTTGCATGATAGACGAATGCTTTCAATTCGAGCAATCTGTGCCCACGACGTAAAAACTTTTGAAACAAGGAGAGTTTAAAAAATGAAAGTACTTGGAATGGGCATGCCCGAACTTATTATCATCCTCTGTGTTGTTCTTCTTATCTTTGGACCTAAAAACCTTCCAAAACTCGGTTCTGCTATTGGTAAAACTGTTAAGGGTCTACGCGAAGGTATGAGTGGTAACAGCGATGAAGAAGAAGTAGAAGAAGAGGAAGCTCCTAAAAAGTCAAAATCTTCTAAAGGTGCAATCGCTGCAGCTGAAGAAGAAGACGAAGAAGTAATAGAGGTTGAGGAAGAAGAGGAAGAAGACATCGACGAAGCTGCTCCTGCTTCTACAAAAGTAAAGAAAACCGTAAAGGTAAAGACGACAAAAGAGTAGTTCACCTGCGCCTTAAAGTCCTCAAAATAATTGGTATTTTGCCCCGCTAGAGTTATAGCGGGGCTTTTTTATGTGCTATCAGCTTCGACATTGTTAATTTGGCCGGTGTACTGGTATCATGAGCTACGCCTCCGAGATAAATTTGTAGACACTATCAAATCAAAAGGCAAGAGAAAGGAAAGATGGATGCCAGATAAACCCGCAAGCCAAGTGCGTTTTGCGCGCGCTGCTATATTGGGTTTTGCCTGTCATCAAGCATTTCTTTTTTCACTGTTGTATCTCGGATCAAATCAAGGCATCGCGCTTGGCACTTTTGTTTTTGAGCGAGCTGAACTCGTTGGTATCCTCTTATTTATGATAGCTGCTTTTTCGATATTGCGTTGCGTCCCGTCGCGCATACGCACCGTATTGTTGTCGCGCACTTTACTTTGGTGCTATGCGGGCGTGCTTGTGCTTTGCTCTCTTGCATCTGTCCTTTTCACTTCGCCGAATGCATTAAAGTATGTGTGTGAGTTTATCTTTCTCGGCTTTCCTTTAGGTTTTATGTTTGCTGCTTGGGGAGGCGCTCTCGGTGGTTTTGCAATTGAAAAATCCATCCCAGAGACTTTTATTGGCTCTGCTCTCGGAGCGGCTGTTTGCTTTATCTGCGCTTGCATACCGGAGGTAAACGCGCGCATAGTGTTATGCTTTTTGCCGCTTGGCAGTGCTTTAGCGCTTGCATATCTTTTATCTAACCCCCAAGAACAAGCTCCCGTTCTAAATGACAATAACAAAAATACTACCCGTTTAAGCGTCAAAATAATGGCAGGTGCGGCGGTGTTTGGTCTTGCCACCGGATTTATGGAAACCTACACCTCTGAGCCTGGTATGCAGACAACACCCACTTTTCCCGTGACGCTTTTTTTGTTCGTTATGTTTTGTCTTGCCGCGCTGCAAGTGTTTGGTAGCGAGCATGAAGGCAAAAAAATCTCGCTTTTCTCTATGCGTGGTTCAAGTGGTCAAGGCCCCCTTGACGATGTGTATCGGCTCTCTATGATGCTTATGATGGCGGGCTTTCTGTTTGTGCCGGTGCTTGGTGATTTTGGGGTGCCCGGTGAAGCTATCGTTTTAGCGGGCTATCTTGGGCTTGTGGTGCTTTTTTTGTCGCTCTTTTTAGCGATGGGACGCATCTCACTTGGTGACACGGCGCTTTCTTTTGCGCGAGGTTTGAGTGCGCTCTATGGTGGAGAGATGGTTGGCGTTGCTTTTGGTAATCTCTTAGAAGTGAGCGCATTTGATGCACAAACACCTTATATCATCGTTGCTTGTGCTGGGCTTGCGACACTTTTCTCTTTTCTCTTTTTGTTTACGGAGCGAGATTTTCGTGCGCTTTCCCTGGAAGTTCGAAAAACTGACACTTTTGAAGAGGTGTGCGCTCGACTTGCAAAGACTGCTGGTCTTTCTAGCCGTGAGGCAGAGATCTTGCCTTTTGCGTTGCGTGGACGTACGGGGGAGCGCATAGCGTCAGAGTTTTATATCTCAAAAAGCACCGTCGATACGCACCTGCGTCGCATCTATCAGAAATGCGGTGTGCATTCACGTCAAGAGCTGATTGACCTTGTTGAGAAAGTTGATGTTGACGCTCAAAAATAGCTTTGACATTTTAAGATGTCTGCATTATCTTACATTCACGCGAAAGCAAAAATTTTTCCCTAAAATAGCGAGTTAAAACAGCTAGAATGGCATGCCTTTTGCTCGCAAGACAACATGATGAAATATCATCAAGAAAGGTGGCATCGCGGGCGTTATCACGCCGCAGACTTCATCTCTTTTACACAACGCTACTACCGTTGCTTTGAGTGCCCATTCAACTAAATGCTATGATTTTTAATGTCTCTCACTAAGCTACGTTGAGTTTTTTTGAAAAGTCGGCTGCGCCTGCACAAGGTTCGGCCGATTTTTTATAATGAGGTCTATGCATGAGAGCATATAACGTGCACGCTTGTGTACGTTATATTTAGAGTAAGGTTGTATGTGGAAGTTTTACTTTATACCGATGGCTCGTCGCGTGGCAATCCGGGACCGGGTGGGTACGGTGCAATCTTGCGCTACCTTGACCCTTCTGGCGTACTTCATGAGCGCGAGCTTTCGCAAGGATATATTTGCACAACCAACAATCGTATGGAACTGCTCGGTGTTATTTCGGGGCTCGAAGCTCTAAAGCGTCCTTGCACGGTAACGGTATATACTGATTCTCAATATGTGGTTAAGGCTTTTAATGATCATTGGGTGGATGGCTGGATAAAAAAAGGCTGGAAAAACGCTAAGCGTGAGCCCGTTAAAAACATTGACCTATGGAAACGCCTCCTTGAAGTTAAGCAAAAGCACGACGTGAGATTTGAGTGGGTACGTGGACATGTAGGGCATCCCGAAAACGAGCGCTGCGATACTTTAGCGACCGAGGCTGCTGACGGTGATAGCCTTATCTTAGATGAGGGCTTTTCCAAAGAGCTTATATGAGGAGTTATGCATGAGCGAAACTATTCCTTATCTCAAACTCGATCCTGAAATAGAGCAAGCCATACGCCTCGACCGCGCACAAGGATGGAAAAATCCTCACGCGTTTGCAGACGAGTGTGTCATACGCCGCGAAAACAATCCTCACGATGAGGCAACACTGACGCGCCCGGCCTTTGCTCGCGATATCGAAAAAATCTTACATGTGCCGGCTTACAATCGCTATGCTGATAAAACACAAGTGTTTTCTTTTGTTGAAAATGACGACATTTGCCGCCGGGGTCTGCATGTACAACTCGTAAGTCGTATCGCTCGCGGTATAGGTTCAATTCTTGGACTTAATTGTGAACTCATCGAAGCGCAGGCACTTGGGCATGATGTGGGACATACTCCTTTCGGTCATGCAGGGGAGCGCTTTTTAAGCAAGTGCTACCATGAGCGCACCGGTCGTTACTTCAACCACAATGTGCATTCGGTGCGCGTACTCGACTATCTCTATCGTCGCAATATTAGCCTGCAAACACTCGATGGCGTGATTTGTCATAACGGGGAATTTGCCCAGCAAGTGTTGCGCAAAGGGAGCATTTCTTCATTTGATGAGCTTGACGAGCGCGTTGAAGCTTGTACAGTTGATGAAAATGTTATTAAAACCTTGCGTCCAGCAACTCTTGAAGGATGTGTCGTGCGGGTGAGCGACATGATTGCTTATGTGGGTAAAGATAGGCAAGATGCCCTTGATATGGGTGTTTTGCCAAGCCTTGAGGTATTTGATTCTACTGTGATTGGCAAAAACAACGCTTGCATTATCAATAATCTCACGGTAGATATTATAAACAAAAGCTATCGAAGCGACGCTATTGCGATGAGTGAAGAAGTATTTGTAGACCTCAAGCTCGCAAAAAGTCAAAACTACGAAAAGATATATCTGAAAGAAGGTATGGTTTCAAATACAGGTAACATCGTTGAGGAAATGTTTGAAGAGATGTATGAGAGACTGCTTGGCGATTTGCGCTCTGGTGACGAATCTTCCCCGGTATTTGCTCACCACGTGTCTGCTCTTGCAACAAAGTCTAGAACTTTTGATGCGCAAAAGTATTTGACTGGAGAGCCTAACCAGATAATCGTTGACTACATAGCTTCTATGACGGATAACTACTTTATGGCACTTTATGCTTACCTTTTTCCTGAGAGTAAAAAGCACATCATCACGCGCGGGTATTGCGCTGACCTTGTGCGCAAGGATTAAAAACACTAAGGAGACTTTCGTGAAATATATTATTGCTTCAGATTTGCACGGTTCTTGTGCTCAGGGAGAAAAGCTCCTTGAAGTGTTTGAGAAAGAGTCGGCTGATAAACTGCTTTTGTTGGGTGACATCTTATATCACGGTCCGAGAAATCCTTTGCCTGTGGGGCACGGTCCTCAAGAACTCGCCTTTTTGCTCAATGGTAT
>CAYNWQ010000052.1:0-7971 GCA_964400955.1 uncultured Gordonibacter sp.
CAAAGGCCATCATAAACCTGCGTAGCCCATGTCTGCTCAATGCCGAGCTTGTAGTGCAAAACATCACGCTCGAGGCACATATCCTCGAGTGCCTTATGCGCGCAGATAAGCGCAAGACCGCCCGGCACTTCATAGCACTCGCGGCTTTTGAGACCAACAAGGCGGTTTTCTATCATGTCGAGACGGCCATAGCCGTTACGACCAGCGATATCATTCATTGCCAGCACCGACTCAAGGCATGATTTTGCCTCGCCGTTGATAGCACACGGCACGCCTGCCTTGAAGGTAACCTCGACATACTCGGGCTCATCAGGCGCACTCGCTGGGTCCGCCGTCATGGTGTAGATGTCTGCAGGGGGCTCATTCCAAGCATTTTCCAACACACCACACTCGATAGCGCGACCCCACAAATTGTCGTCAATCGAATACGGACGTGCAGCAGTCGTTGGTACTTCCACGCCATGCTCAAGTGCCCAAGCCATTTCTTGAGGACGTGTCTTCAAATCCCACTCACGCACGGGAGCGATAATCTCAAGGCTCGGGTCGAGCATAACGACACCCGCCTCAAAGCGCACCTGATCGTTACCTTTGCCTGTGCAGCCATGCGCAACATATTTCGCACCAAACTGATGTGCAACATCAACAAGATGCTTTGCTATTAAAGGACGCGAAAGGGCAGAAAGCAAGGGGTATTTATTTTCATAAAGCGCGTTTGCCGCAATAGCACGCGAGAGATACTCTTCAGCAAATTCCTCACGCATGTCGCAGACGATACACTCAATAGCTCCGGTGCGCAGAGCCTTTTGCCTGACCTGTTCAAGGCCATCATGCTCTTGTCCAACATCGCCCACCAAAGCTATGACGTCGAGATTTTTTTCATCCTGCAGCCATTTGATACACACAGACGTATCGAGACCGCCCGAATATGCGAGTACTACTCTTTCCTTTTCTTCAGCCATGATAGATTCCTTTCTTGCAATTTTTCCAAATGGCTTTGTTTTTATCGTTATTGTGGGCATGCGCGAAAACATACATCCTGTCTACCTGCATCTTGTCTGTTTGCGTAAAGCCCATACGCGCGTCGGATGTATTTGCACGGGCGCGCGTAAAAATCATAGTCGTTATAGTAGCGCTTATACACCTGCAAAAACGCGAGACTTACAAAAGCGCAGTGAGTTTGCGCATTAGCTCATCGATATCAGCGCGCTCGCACACAAGCGGCGGCAAAAAGCGCAGCGTATGCGCTCCAGTCGCATTGAGCAAAAGACCCTCACTGAGTGCCGCGCTTACCACATCGGGTGCGCAACGCGCGCTCTCGTCTAAGTCAACTGCAACCATGAGGCCATACCCGCGTACCTCGCTTACCTGCGGCAAAGCGCTCAGACGCTCGCGGAAATACGCGCCAACCTCCTCAACGTGAGCACCGTAATCGCCGCCTGACAACTCGCGCAAAGCCGCGTTTGCGGCAGCAACAGCCAAACAGCTGCCGCCAAAAGTCGAACCATGATCGCCTGGCTCAAATGCACGAGCGACCTCTTCGCGAGCTGCGCACATGCCTGTCGGCATGCCAGATGCCACTCCTTTTGCGATAGTGACGATATCGGGCGTGATATCGAAATGCTGGAAACCAAAAGGATACGTGCCGCAGCGGAAAATACCGCATTGCACCTCATCGCATATAAGCAAAGCGTCGTAGCGCTGCGTGAGTTCACGAGCAGCATGCAAAAATGCAGGCGTGCACGGGTGCACACCACTTTCGCCTTGCACACACTCAAGCATAACTGCACAGATACGCTCGCCACACTGCTCGAAAAGCTCAGTCAAAGCTGCGATATCATTTTGAGGTGTTGCAACAAAGCCGCCCGGCAAAGGCTGGAAAGCCTCCTGCTTTGCCGGCTGCGCTGTCGCAGCAAGCGTTGCAAGCGTACGGCCATGGAAGCTGTTTTGCAGAGTCACAATGATGTTGGGTGCAGCTTCATTGGCGGCCTTTTCGGTGGCTTTGTTGGTAGCTCCATCGGCGGCTCCATCGGCGGCTTTTTCGGTCGCCGCGGCAGATTTTCGCGCATAAAGGCGTGCGAGCTTGATAGCACACTCATTAGCCTCAGCACCCGAATTGGCGAAAAACGTTTGCCACGGCGTACGCTCAGCCGCGGGAACCCGCGCATTGAGCAAATCGGACAGCAGCTCTGAGAGCTCGCCACGTTGTTCAATGTAGTAATAGTTGCTCACGTGGATGAGTGTTTGTGCCTGCTTTGTCAAAGCGTCAACGACAACCGGATGGCAATGCCCAAGGCTTACCGCACCGATGCCGGCTATAAAGTCAAGATATTTGTTGCCCTCATCATCATAGACATACATGCCTTCGCCGCGCACCAGCTCTACCGGCTTGCGTCCAAAGGTATGCATGACAAAGGTATCTTCGAGTTGTTTTTCGTTTGCAAAACTCATTTTCGTTCCTCTTTATTAATTTGGCCGTGTCAATTTGGCTGCAAAATTACCCAATGGTTTCGCTTCAAAAGAATCTACCTCTTTGGGCTGGTCAACCATGGTGCCAATACCTCGGTCAGTCAAAAGCTCCAACAAAAGCGCATGCGGCGTCGTGCCGTTTATGATGTGAGCTCGGTGCACGCCTGCTTCAAGCGCGCGTACACACGAACTGAGCTTCGGAATCATGCCGGTTGAAATAGACTTTGATTCGACCATCTCTTTTGCTTCTGGCAAAAGCATCTTAGAAATGAGCGTGCTTTTGTCGGAAAAGTCTTCGTATAAGCCGTCAACGTCGGTCAAGAAAATCACCTTGTGCGCACCAATAGCTGCAGCAACATGGCCCGCTACGAGGTCAGCGTTTACGTTGTAAAAGCCGTCTTGTGCACTCTCCCCTATGCCAACGCTTGCAATAACGGGGATGTAATCGGCATGTACGAGGTCGTTTAGAAGTGCCGTGTTGATGCGTTTCACGCGACCAACGCGCCCAAGGCGAGCGTCTTGCGGCTCAGCAATGATAGTACCCGCATCGCTGCCGCATAGACCAACCGCGAGGTTGCCGTGTACATTCATCGCGCCAACCAACTCTTGGTTTACCTGACCCGCCAACACGCTACGTACAATCTCCATCGCCTCAGGCGTTGTCACGCGCTGCCCATCAACGAACTCCACGGGCAATCCGGCATTTTCCATCGCTTGCGTGATAGCTTTTCCGCCACCATGCACGATAACAGGATTAACTCCTATTATCTTAAGGAGCACAATGTCGGCCATAACTTCGGCGCGCAACTTAGCATCAACCATCGCTGCGCCGCCATATTTGATAACCACCGTTTTGCCGGTGGCATTTTTAATCCAAGGCATCGCCTCTGCGAGCACTTCGCCCGTAAGAGTCGAAACACCTGATGAACGTGTATCTTTATCATATTTCATGTTCGGTAATCTCCGTTTATCGTAATGTAGTCGTGGCTAAAATCACAAGTCCACATGGTCGTGGACGCATCACCGGCGCCGAGATCGATATCAATCACAATCTCAGGCGCCTCAAATCGTCGTAAAGCCTCGTCTTCATCGAAAACTACCGTCAGTCCGCGCTCGCAAACTGGCATACCCATGATAGCTATGTTGACATTTTGCTGCGCAAACTCAGCACCTGAACGACCAAGCGCTGCCGCAATACGACCCCAATTGGCATCGTGGCCGAAAATAGCCGTTTTTACGAGGGGTGAATTTGCCACCGTACGCGCAGCAGCATCGGCGTCTTTATCGGTTTTGGCACCTTTAACGTTTACCGTAATAAGACGCGTCGCGCCTTCGCCATCTGACGCCATAGCCCGCGCAAGCGTTGTGCACACATACGTAAGCGCTTCTGTGAAAGCTGCGAAAGCAGGTGTATCAGGCTCAATAAGTGCTGAAGCGGGAGCGGCCGCACCGCTGCTCAGCAAAAAGCACGAGTCGTTAGTGGACGTGTCTGAGTCAACCGTTACTTTGTTAAACGAGCACGCGACTGCTTGCGTGAGTGCTTCGTGCAAATGCGGAGCCGCAAGCGGCGCATCGGTCGTAATCACGGCAATCATAGTAGCCATGTTAGGCATAATCATGCCAGAACCTTTTGCCATACCGCCAACTGTAAAAGTCATCTCTTTATCTAAGCCGGGCACCTCAGCACTAAATGTACAAGCTGCCTGCTTTGGACAGGTGTCTGTCGTCATAATGGCACTACTTGCGTCTGCTCCCCCGTCGCGCGAAAGCTGAGACAGCGCTAGGGGAAGCCCTACTTCGAAGGGCTCTAACGCAAGATGCTGTCCAATAACACCCGTTGAAGCGACGAGTACTTCCTCGTCAGTGCAGGCAAGACTTTGTGCTACAAGATGCGCCGTTGCACGAGCGGTATCGAGACCACGAGCACCGGTTGCAGCATTTGCGTTACCTGAATTGATAATAATTGCACGCGCACAACCGTAAGCTTTGCCTCCGGTCTCAGTTGCGCCACCTTGCGCAAGATGCGCACGCGATACTTGCACAGGAGCAGCACAAAAAACATTTTGCGTAAACATTGCCGCAGCAGCGCAAGGCTCGTCAGCAACGACGAGTGCCATGTCGAGCCTGTTAGGATTTGCACGAAAACCCGCATGTACACCAGCAGCTTTAAAGCCCTGCGCACTCGTTACTCCACCATTTTCAATGGGTGTAATTGACATATCTTTCTCCCCCTTTTTTGCACTACACAGGCTCAGCGATTACGTCTAGACCGCTCGTCTGCTCATATCCGCAAACAATATTTGCGCATTGAACCGCTTGTGCGGCGGCACCTTTTCCAAGATTGTCTATAGCACAAGTAGCAACAATAGTACCCGTTCGTTCGTTAGCCACCACACCAACGTGTGCATAAGCCGTGCCAGCAACTGAAGCTGTGCGCGGTTGCTCTCCACATTCGAGTACCTGCACGAGCGGCGCCTGTGCATAAAAATCTTTATAGAGCGCGACGAGTTTTTCTGTGGTAGGTAGCGCTGATGAACGCACACCACACAAAGTAACTGTCGAAAGTAGTCCGCGCTTTAAAGGAGCGAGATGGGGTGTAAACACAAGTCTATTTTCAAGCCTGAGTATTTGCTCAATCTCAGGAGTATGACGATGTGCGCCTACGCCATAGGCTTCTACGTTTTCGTCTGCGAAACAAAAATGCGTACGCGAACTTGCCTTTTTGCCTGCACCCGTGACACCCGATATAGCATCAGCGACCACGATTGAGCCTGCCTCAACAAGGCCCGCACGCAAGGCAGGAGCCGCTGCAAGAGAAGTCGCCGTCGGATAGCATCCCGCGCAAGCCACAAGTGCGCCTTTGTCTGAGTCGCGCTGCTCACGTGCACGCGCAAGCTCATCCCCTGTTAACTCCGGCAGTCCAAAAGCGGCGCTAGAAAGCAGATCGGGTGCCGTATGAGCAGTGTTGTACCACTGCTCATAAACTCTCGGGTCTTTCAAACGAAAGTCCGCCGAAAGATCGATAACAGTTTTTTTAGCATCAATAAGCGCGGGTGCGAGTTTGAGAGCTGCTGTATGGGGAACTGCTAAAAACACCACCTCGCACGCGTCAAGCGCGCCGTCTGTATTAGCCGAAAATGCAAGCTCTGTGCAACCAGCAAAAGCAGGGTATGCCTTTTTGAGAGGTGTGCCCGCTTGTGCATCGGAAGTAATGACGACAAGTTCAAACTCAGGATGCCGCAACAAAATGCGCACTAACTCTACCCCGGCAAAACCGGCAGCTCCGACTACTCCTGCTTTTATACGTTTTTCACTCATTGAATCTAGTCAGCGACCTCAACAAGAGTAATTTCAAAATTGAGGTCTTTACCGGCCAACTCGTGGTTCATATCAAAAGTGGCAATACCGTTTTCGATAGAAGCCACAAATACCGGAAAAGGCTGCCCGCCCGGTCCCTGCATGAATATCTTTTCACCAACAGGCAGTTTATCTCCATTAGGAATCTGGTTCACCGGCACTTTTTGCACCATACGCTCGTCGCGCTCGCCATAAGCCTGCGCAGCGGGGATATGTACTTGTTTTGTTTCGCCGACTTCCATGTCTTTTACCGCGGCATCAAAACCGGGAATCATCATGCCTGCCATACACTTAAACTCGATGGGTTCACCTCGGTCATAAGACGAATCGAATTTGGTCCCATCATCAAGCGTGCCCGTGTAGTGGCACTTTACTTTTTTTCCTTCGTTACTCATAAGGTTTAAGATTCCTTTCTGTCAGCGAGAGTTTCGCGCGCTGTAACTAGCGCGCAAAGCGGCTCGAGATAGCTGCGCTCCGTCGGCGCAAGCCCGCGTTTCGCGAGCGACATAACATTATCCGCGAGTTTTGCTGCATCAGTGCCGTAAACGCACGCTGCATACCCTTTTTCCATCAATGCGGACTTAGCGTTTTCGATATCTATTGTAGCCACATCTGCAAATAAATTGTCGAGTGCGCTCAGATTTTCATCGCAATAAAACAAGCCTTTTATAAGAGCTGCATAGGCTATAACATACGGCAGAGGCATAGCGTCTGCCGGGCGAATCTCGATGTAGGTTTTCAGCCGCACATCATTAAAAAGCATCGAGCAAGCATGCTCGACATCAGCGCGCGTCATCTCTCGTGCTGCATAAATTTCACCAAACGTAGCTTTAGTGTAGCACCACCCCTCACGCTCGCACGGCACTAAAATGGCCGGCGTGTCGAGGATGTATGCTGCATAGTCACGCAGCGTAAAATCTTTATCCATCACTTTTGGCACAAGATTGCACCTATCAGGGTCACAATAGCGCCAAATTTGTGTACGCACCATGTGGTGAGTACGAGGCTTACCTTCAAAGATAGGCGCGTTGTCGCATATGAGCGAAAGTAATGGAACAAGCGCATAGGCGATACGCAGTTTGCGCAGGCAATCGGCTGTATCGGCATAATCGATGGAAATCTGCGTTGAAGCGCTGCCCCTCATCATGCATGTTCCGAAGGATCCAATATCAGCGAAATACAAATTCATGAACTGGTAGCGTCTTTTGGGGATAAGTTCAAGGTCTTGTGCTCGCGCTGTCGGGTGGTAGCCGAGCGTAAAAACACGCGCATCAATAGGCGCAAGGATGCGCTCTAGAGTGCGCTCAAAATCTTGAAACGTTTTTTCAGCTGCAGCAAGAGAGGTGAAAGGACCAGCCGAAAGCTCTATCTGAGCAGCTGGCTCTATAGTTACCGCTTCGCCCGTGCGTGCTACCCCTAAAAGGTCACCCTCGTCGTCATAAGTCGCCTCTGGATACTCACTCATAAGCTGGCCTAACACCCACTGCACGCCATGCGGCTCACTATAGGTAAGAGGACTCATATCACTATGGACAAGCGTATGCTCAAGCTCGATGCCAACTGCACCTTTTGCTGGTGTGCAACCGCTTTCGAAATATTCAACGATTGCCTTGATGTTTGCTTCGCGAGCGGGCTGTGCGGATGCGGGCTGTGCGGATGCGAACACAGAGGGCGCGCTAGGTATGTCGGGCATAAAAGATGCTCCTCATAAAATGCGCGCAAACACACATAAATAAACTTCCTGCCGCTTGCGCGCTGCCGTTATTTCCTGCACATGGTAGCATAAAAACTTGACAGCCCCGTAAAAGTTGCGGAGCTGTCAAAATATCACTGCCTTTATAAGTTAAGACAACTAGTTTGCATACATACTCGCATATGGACGCGAAGACTCAGGACGCAAGCAATAATAACCCTCACCACTAGTGTCAATCTCACTGTCAAGCTCTTTTGCAAAAGAGGTGTTGTATGCTTGTAGCAGAGGTGTAAGCACCTTAATATCTGCCGGTTCAGCGACATGTTGCACAAGCCCCGCAGGGACATCTTCTTGTGCGAGGGGGTGCTTGAGAAATATCCCACCGCCGTGCATGCCGGTCGCAAGGTAAGCTCCGGGCTTTCCCATCAACACGATAACGCCGCCAGCCATATACT
>CAYNWQ010000053.1:0-7921 GCA_964400955.1 uncultured Gordonibacter sp.
TGCGGTGATTTTCGTCGACGATGATGAAGTGATAAGCGACCCCGATTTTTTGCGTCGCGGTGTATATGGGCTGGGAAAACTCACGCGAAAAGGCATCCCGATACTCGCAAAAACCGGCTACTACCTCAACTCTGACGACTCTTTCCTTTCGAAAAGCCAGGATAAGTGGTACAATCATTTTTGGCAGCAAGGCAAAGCTTTTAACAAATGGATAACCCGTGCTGTACACGGTCCGCGTCTGTCGAGGTCAAACCATGTGTGCGGTGGTTGTTTGGCTTTGCATAAAGAGGCTTTTAAGCGTGTGAGTTTTGACCCGTGGATTACGCGTGGTGAGGACCTCGATTATATGCTAGATTTGCGTATGTACGGCTCTGATATCTGGTTTGACAACCAATGGGTATTGCGCCATTTGCCACCTGAGACTGAAAGCGAAGGGACGCGTTTTCGCCAAGATATTTATCGCTGGCTTTATGAGTACCGTAAGATGGAGTACAGCCGCACGCAAATCGACCTTTTACAAGTGAAGCCTTCTTCACTTGAGCCGTATCCGGGGCCTTTTTTGCAGCCGGGTATCACCAAGCGTATCCGCATCACAGCGTTTTTGCGTAGCCTCGCGCGTCCTGACAAAAAAGCTTACAGGCGTGCGGCGCGTGCGGCAACGGGTGAGGCGACCACGTATGCTCAGCGTAACTGCGCTAAATATTTCGAATTTCAATTTGTGTGGCCAGAACTCATGGCGCGTATGGAAAACGACCAGATACTTAAAGCTGCGATTTTGCGCTCCGCAGAGCAACGTTCATCGCGTACTCAATCATCTCACGTGCAGCCGTCTCGCGGGATGGGTGTGGCCGGAGCTGGCGAGGGTGGCGTGAGTGCGACAGGCGCTGGCAATGGAGGCATGAGTGCGACAGGCGCTGGCGGGGCTGCTGTTGACGCAGCTGTTGGAGCTGGCGGGGCTGTGTCCGAGCGTACGAACAACGTGAGATCTGCTAGGGGTATCGACCCGGGTTTGACAAGCGAAATCAGACTGAACATCGCTGAGTAATGGATGTGCTTGTAGCATTTATTATCCCTGCGCTTGTAGGCATAAGCGTGGGCATCTTGTCGGGGCTTTTGGGCGTTGGCGGTGGCACGGTGCTCGTGCCTATCTTTCGTTTGGCTTTTGGCATGAGCGCGCTTGGCGCGACAGCAACTTCGCTTTTTACGATTGTGCCCACCTCCATCTCTGGGGTGATAACTCATGTGCGAAAGAAAACGTGCATCCCTGCATTGGGTATAGCGGCTGGTCTTGGTGGAGCGATTACATCTCCCGTTGGCGTATGGCTTGCGTCTATTTCCCCGAGCTGGCTTATCATGCTTGTGGCGGCGCTCATCATCGGCTATTCGGCGATAAATACGCTGCGAAAAGCCTTTAAGCTATCACGCAAAAACCCCGCTGCGAAATCTGCTGCGAATCATGTTGCGAAACCTGTTACGAATTCTGCTGCGGAATTCGCTGCAAATTCTGCCGCGAACCCTGCTGCGAATTGCGCCGCGAAAGAAACAACTAATTCCGCAACCAAAAATGTTTCACGTGAAACAATTCCAGCACAAAAAATAGTTGCGCTGGCAATATCGACAACAGATACGACAAAAAATGTTTCACGTGAAACATTTTCGACACCACAAGCGACAACACAAGAAGAAACCGAAAATGCTGCAAAAATTGTTTCACGTGAAACAATTCGTACTTACAATACGGAAACGAATGTTGTTACTACAGAAAAAGAGTGCCAAAATGTTTCACGTGAAACAATTCGTACGCTAAAAGTAGCCGCAAATGCAGTGCCGATAGCAAATGTGCCCCAAAATGTTTCACGTGAAACAATTCGTACCTACAATACGGAAACGAAAGACGTTGATATAAACAAAGAGTGCCAAAGTGTTTCACGTGAAACATTTTGCGCAACCCCAACAACTTCCCCGGCAGCTTCGTGTGCAACTCCAACAGCTTTCTCGGCAGCCTCGTATGTGACTCCAACAACTTCCCCGGCAGCATCGGCGACACAAGCGCAAAAAATGTCGCACAAACAACTGGTGTACGGCGCGCTCATTGGGCTTTTTGCCGGCCTTGCTTCAGGATATGTGGGCGTGGGAGGAGGCTTTATTATGGTTCCCCTCATGCTGAGCTTTGTGGGTATCGCCATGAAACAAGCTTCAGGCACCTCCCTTATTGCGGTGGCTATCTTAGCTGTGCCGGGAGTAGTGAGCCAAGCTTGTCTGGGAAATATTGACTATCTCGCAGGTATTGCTGTCGCCCTAGGCTCCATCCCAGGTGCGACGATAGGAGCGCGACTGGTGAGCGTGGTGCCGGAGCGAGAGCTGCGATTTTTGTTCGGCGGCTTTCTAATTGTGGCCGCAGTACTTTTGGCGCTTAACGAATTCGGCATCTTGGGCTAGCAAAAAGACGAAACGAGGAAAAATATGAGTAAAGAGACAAAAACAACCGCGCAAACCGAGTCGCCCGCGCAGCCAAAGGTGCCCGCGCAGCCAAAGGTGCCCGCACAATCAACCGCGCAAACCGAGTTGTCCGCGCAGCCAAAGGTGCCCGCACAATCAACCGCGCAGCCAAAGGTGCCCGCACAATCAACCGCGCAGCCAAAGGTGCCCGCGCAACCAACCGCGCAAACCGAGTCGCCAGCAAACTCGCCCGCGCACACAAAGGCTGCAATACCTCCTAAAACAACCGCGCAAATTGTGAGTGAAACAGTCCGCGAAACGCAGGGCGCCCTGCACGAAAGCTATGTTATAGCAACGCAAAAAACAGAGGCTTCGCGCGCCCTTCCCAAATTTTTCACCATCGAGATGACACTTTTTACACTCACGGTAGTTACTGGATTTGTACTCATTTGGTCAGCCTTTTCACCCCAACGAAACATCCCTATTATGGTTGTCGCGGGCATATTGTTTACCTTTTCACTCGTAATTGTGATTCGTTTGCTGATGGATCCCGACTCTGTGCGTGCTCATCAGTCAAACGCCATGCTCAGACTCGCTAGCAAAACGCTCGAATGCATGAAAGACGGTCTTACTCCCGAAGCAGCGCAGGAGATTTGCCAGCTGCTTTTGCCATCGACGGCAGGTATTGCAGTTGCCATCACCGACAAAGAGCACATCTTAGGTTACGCGGGTTTTGAAGCAGACGAAAACCCTTCTGGCAGCGTTATCCGCACGCAGGCCACATATGCCACTATTGCAGATGGTGAGATGCGTGTGCTTTTCACTTCCGAAGAAATCGGTTTTCCGAGCGGTCCAAGTACTATCCGCGCTGCCATTATCGTGCCTTTGGTAGTTGGTTCGCGCGTAGAGGGCACGCTCAAGTTTTACTATCGTCGTGCAAGCCACATCAGCGAGACGCAAAAATCAATTGCGGAGGGCTTTGGAAAATTGCTCTCCACGCAAATGGCCGCCGCTGCTCTTGAAACCCAGACAAAGCTTGCAACAAGCATGGAGCTCAAAGCGCTGCAGAGCCAGATAAACCCGCATTTTCTTTTCAATACCATTAACACTATCGCCTCTCTTATTCGCACCAACCCCGACAAAGCGCGTGTGCTCTTGCGCGAGTTTGCGGTATTTTATCGCCGCACGCTTGAGGACTCCGCCGATTTGATATTGTGCGCTCGCGAAATCGAGCAAACGATGCGTTATTTTTCTTTTGAGGTGGCGCGTTTTGGCGAGGACAGAGTAGCGCTCGATATCGATATCGAGCCCGAGGTAGAAGACATGCTCATCCCGCCATTTCTCATACAGCCGCTGGTGGAAAATGCGGTGCGCCACGCTATGCCTTCAGAAGGAAAACTCGTGGTGTCTATCACGGGCGCAGTAAGCGGAAACGACGTCATCATACGCGTGAGCGACAACGGTGTGGGCATGACCGAAGAGGCTCGCCAAAACATTTTGCATCCTGAGTCGTCGACGGGTTTGGGCATCGCAGTGAAAAATGTACACGATCGCATGCGTGGGTATTTTGGATCAGACGCGCACATGGAAGTCGAAAGCGAACTGGGTCGCGGCACGACCGTTTCCCTCGTGCTCACAGGGTGTGCAGCGAGCAAATAGTCGCCGCAGCAGATAGCTGCCCGTGCGCAAGAGAACTCTGTCGCCAACCCTTCGACCGATACCGTCAAGGGTGCGGCAGATAGCCGCCCGTGCGCAAGAGAACTCCGCGACAGATGAATAGCGGTGCGGAATTACATGCTGCGTGGATATATATTGAATAATATGTCATTTACGTAACAGATACGCGTTATTCACCGAAAAAAAGAGTAATATGGCCGATTGCTTTTTGGCAGGGATTTTGCGTATTTTTGCAAGATGAACTGCGAAAACGGAGCAAAAACGGAACGAAATCGGAGCGAATCGCAACGAACTCGGAGCGATAGCGCCAACGCTAGGTAAACGCCGGACAAATGTCAGGTAGCGCCAGACAAAAGTCGGGCAAATGCTAGACAAAAGTCGGGCAAGCGCCAGACAAGCGCCCGGTAACGCTAGGCAAGCGTCGGGTAGATAGCGAGCGTTTTGTTGGCGCAACGTTTTTGCGTGTGTTTTCACGTATTGAGCGCAAAAAAACAAAAAGCAGAGAAAGCAAAAAGTAAAAAAAGCAAGAGTCGAAAACATAGAGTTTTGTTACGAGAGGCGAAACAGTGTTTAAGAAATTGTCGAAAAAGAAAAACGATGCGGCGACCGTAGAGACTGCGGCGACCGTAGAGACTGCGGCGACCATAGAGACCGCGACAGTCGTAGAAACTGCCACACCCGCAGCCACCCCTAAGTCCACCCACAAGCGCAAGGGCGCGCTAATCGCAGCATGCCTTGCGGCTGCCCTTGTTGTGGTGCCAGCGGTAGCGTTCGCCTACCAGAGCGGCGCGCTCACAAACGCGCTTTCCGGGGCGCTAAGCGCACTCGGCCTAAACGCCGCGAACGACACGCAGGATACATCTAACGCATCCGGTGGTTCTGGCTCGTCTGGCGTGACTGTCTCTGCTAGCACAAAGACTATTGCTGCAGATGGAGAAACGTCTGTTGTGGACTCGTCAACTATCGAGGGCTGGCGCGATCTCGAGCTTGATAGCGACACAAAATACCTCGGTCGTATCTGGGCAGATAAAACGGTACTCGATAGCGACATCACTTTTACTGCCGATGACGGGCAATCATACACTGTCGAAAAAGACGACAACTCAGACTTTCTTACAGCTCTTTCGGTGCTTTCTTCTACGTCAAACACCTTAACAAATGAAAGAGTGCCTCTCGATATCGTACTCGTACTCGACGCTTCTGGTTCCATGAACTATGGATACAGCGAGATATATAACGATGGTAGCCTAGATACCACAAAGACATATTATTGTGGTGTAACGAGTGGGAACAACACTACATATTATGAGGTTACCTATAGCAACGGAAGCTGGGGCTACACCAATGGCAGCAGGCGCACTACCGTTACTCCTAAAACCAGCGCGAGTGACAGCAGCTCCAGCCATGTACAACTTTACGAAACGACACGCATTAAGGCTCTGCAGACCGCCGCTGACAACTTCATCGACATCATCGCCGAACAAAATGCTGAGATAAACGACGAAGCAAAGCAGCACAAGGTCTCAGTTGTCAAATTTTCTGGAAACGAGCGCGAAACAGCAGGCAACGAAACCTATTCTTCTGGCAGGAATACTTACAACTATAGTCAGCCGATGGTCGACCTTACGCTTTGCACCACGGACAACAAAACTACCTTTACCAATATGATAGATGCGATTAACCCGGCAGGTGCTACCGCATCTGATAACGGTCTAGATCTTGCTCAAAAACAGCTCGCGTCGAGTGCGACTCGTACCGATGCTAAAAAGGTCGTTATCTTTTTCACCGACGGCACGCCGACTACCACCAATACTTTTGATAGTACGGTCGCCAACAATGCCGTCTCTACGGCAAAGTCCATGAAAGATGATGGCGCGGCCATCTATAGCATTGGTATTTTTGATGGCGCCGATGTATCAGACACATCGAGTCTTAATACCAACATGTTTATGCATGCAGTATCAAGCAACTATCCAAACGCTACTGCCTACAATAGCCTTGGCACACGTTTGCTCGACTCAGACTATTACAAGGCAACTACTAGCTCTGAAGAGCTGAGCAAAATCTTTGCCGACATTGCTAATGAGATTAACGAGGCAGCGGGCTTGCCGACGCGTATCGACACCGACGGCTCCGCATCAACTTCGGGCTATGTTACCTTTGACGATCAGCTCGGTGACTACATGCAAGTTGACAGTTTCAGCCACATACTTTTCGCGAATTTACCCTTTACCAATCCGACCAAACAGACAGATGGCAATGTCACTACCTATACTTTCGAGGGTAAAGCAGATACTGCGTTGTATCCTTCGGGTAACTTGAATAGTATTGTCATCACGGTCACTAAGTCTGACGATTTGGCAACGGGTGACAAAGTGCAAGTCAAAGTACCCGCGTCGCTTATCCCATTGCGCGACTTTGAGGTCAATGCGACCACCGGGGAAATGACCATATCAAATGCCTACCCTATCCGTCTTTTCTACAACTCGAGTCTTAAAGATGGAGTCAAGGAGGCTCTCTCAGACCCCGACACCACGCTTGCGAGCTATATTGAGGATAATACCAGCACAGACGCCGATGGCAACAAGGTAGTTTCTTTCTATGCCAATTCATGGACTGCAGGTAGCAGTATAGGCGACACAACCGCGACATTTTCTCCTGCGGAAAACAACTCTTACTACTATTTCACCGAAGACACGCCGCTCTACACTGATGAAACGTGCACGCAGCAGGCGACAAGTATTGAGACTGACAAAACCTACTACTATACGCGCACTTACTACGCGCTTGTAGATACTGGCAAGGGCGAGAAAAAGACGGAGGTCTTTGCGACACCTGGCGAGGAAATAATGGGTGTGGAAGGAGCCACGACCACCATAGACGGCTACGTTTATCTCGCAAATGACGTGCCACATGCCTACCGCGTTAATAACGACAGTCAAGCAAAGACGACAAACACGACGGGTACTGCGACCGATGTGCGCGACCCACGCTGGACCGACACTTCAACTATCGCTGCTTCGGTAACGGTTAAAACCTACCTTGGCAACAACGGTAAACTATCAGTTGCCTTGCCGGGCGAGCTTGATATCTCCAAAACAGTCGATGTAGGCGCAGGCTATACGCTCGCTGATTATGCAAATACCTCTTTTGATTTTGAAATTAGCATTCCTGACGAGGCAAGCAAAACTCTCAAAGCTACCATTATGGATGCAACCGGCGCGGTAGTTGGTACCGAGAAATTTGACTTGACATTTGACGCGACCGGCAAAGCTACGCAGAGCTTAAAGCATGGCGAAACTTTGCACATCTATGGCTTGGCCGCAGGCGATACCTACACGGTAGCTGAAACCAATGTAGCCGACTACTTTACGCAGGCATCAGACGGTGCGACGGGCACTATTGCAACCGATACGGTTTCAACGGCAGCTTTCACCAATACCTACAAAGCAAGCGGCACTCTCAAAGGTGCAACCAACCTCAAAGGTACTAAGACCTTGACGGGTCGCGAGTGGGCAGACACCGATAGCTTCACGTTTAAGATTGAGGCCGTCACTGATGGTGCGCCTCTGCCAAAAAATGCTGACGGCACCGAGGTAACGACCGTTACGGTTACGGCAGAGAATGTAGATAGCACGACGGGCACCGCTGCATTTAACTTCGATGACATCACCTATACCAAGCCGGGTACGTACGAATATCTCATAACCGAGCAAGTCCCCACGACAACCATAACCGGCGTTACGTATTCGAAAGCAGAGTATAAAGTGGTCGTTGTGGTCACTGATGTTGCGCACGACGGTAC
>CAYNWQ010000054.1:0-7913 GCA_964400955.1 uncultured Gordonibacter sp.
AGTATAACCATGCTCTGATTTGCAACCTTGCACCGGACAGTGACCTTGCACCTGTCTGCCATTCAAAAAAGTTTTCGCTTTAGTGTCATAAAATTGCAGCGTGGAATCCAAGTGTAAAAAACCATTGTCATAGAGCTTTTTGATAAAGCGCTCGCTGACACGCTGATGAACCTCTCCGCAATGCCCGATACCTGAACCTTCAAACACCGACAGACTTATGCCATAAGACTCAAGTGTATGTTTTTGAGCTTCGTGATTGCGTGTCACATAGTCACAGACACTCCCTGAAAACTCACCTGCTTCAACGAGTTTACGGTAAGACTCGGTTATAGGCGAGCCAAAGCAATCGGTACCGCACACAAAGCGCACGTTATCTTCGCCAATGCGGTCACGCAAAAAGCGCGCAAACGCATCAGCAGGCACAAACACGCCTCCGATATGACCAAAGTGCAAAGGCTTGTTGCCGTAAGGCATTCCTGCCGTAACAACAGCTCTTTTTGGCCAAACTACTTGGTCTTTTACATACTTTCTATTGTTTTTTTCATCGCCAGCATATGGCGTGTTAAGAGATGTTTCCATCGCTGTTTAGCTCCTCTAAAAGCTCATCGACAACTGCCGAAGCATACTCATCTGTCGACATGCCAAATAAACTCGATAGGTCATAGCTTGAATCAGGTGCAAGGTTAACACTGATACACTCCGAAATCCCCGCAAGGGTGCACGCCTTGTCAATAGCATCTTCGAGAGTACCGACTTCATCGGCGAGTCCGTTATCTATCGCATCCATACCAGTAAACGAAAGACCCGTCGCAAGAGCACTCACTTCATCAACGGTCATGTTACGACCAGCTGCTACCGACTCGATAAAGACCCCGTTAATCTCATCAACCATATTTTGGTAATACGCTCGCTCTTCTTCTGTGAGTGCACGCGTGCCATAGCTTGAATCTTTGCTGTCAGCTGAGGTAATGTTATCAATAGAAATGCCGAGTTTATCAAGCAAATCAGAGACATCGGTGATTTGCATTGCGGTACCTATAGCACCTACCGCGCTCGATTTTGCTACATAAATATAATCAGCCTGCGACGAGATTTCATAAGCGGCACTCGCACACATTGAGGCGCATGAAACGACAACCGGTTTGTTGCTTGTCTCCATAAACTCACGCAGATAAGTTGTCATCTCTTCGCCTGCTGTTGCCGTACCACCACCCGAATTAACGCGCAAGACAATAGCTTTGATGTGGCTATTTTCGGCGGCCTTGTCGAGTTGCTCTTTGAAGCCTTCGGGGCTTGCGGTAGTGCCATCATATTGGATAGTACCGTCAATCGTTATAACGCCAACAGCATCTTGAGCAAGACTGTCAACACTTCCAGATGAACTCGACGACAACGAACCCATAGAAGACATCATGACACTTGTACACGAGCTCAAACCAAAAAACATGAGAGCGAAAAAGAGTATGACTGCAACGAGCGCAACTATCCACCCCCGTTTTTTTGGCGCAGGCGCAGCTTGCACATACACAGGCCCGGGCGCCGGTTGCGGCCTACATCCACTTTGTGGCACCTGCTGCGAAAAATATGCAGGTTGTTGCGGTGTGCCTTGAGGTGGCTGCTGTGGCTGCTGTGGCTGCTGTGGCTGCTGTGGCTGCTGTGACTGCTGTGACTGCTGTGGCTGAGGTTGACCTTGAGGTGGCTGCTGGTTAGTTATATTTTCGCTCACAAACATATCCTCCCTTGCAAAATTTGGCTATATAAGCAAAATCCGACATGTGTTTAAAGCTCTATCGTTTCTCCCGACTTTCCATGCTGGGCTTTTTTGGCCGTGCGGATAAGAAATTCTTGGTTAGTCTCTGTTTGCTTAAGAGACTTAATCAACATATCCATCGCACGCTCAGTGTTGTTAAGATTTGCCAATATGCGACGAACCGCCCAGATGAGAGGTGCCTCTTGCGTATCAAGCAGCAATTCCTCTTTACGCGTACCCGAAGCAACCGGATCAATGGCCGGGAAAATACGACGATCGGCGAGATTTCTATCAAGACGCAACTCCATATTGCCAGTGCCCTTGAATTCTTCAAAGATAACTTCGTCCATCTTTGAACCAGTATCAATAAGAGCACTCGCCAAGATAGTAAGAGATCCACCGCCCTCGATATTTCTCGCAGCGCCCAAAAAGCGCTTAGGCGGATACAGCGCAGTAGAGTCAACACCACCTGAAAGTATGCGGCCACTTGCAGGTTGCGCGAGGTTGTATGCACGCGCAAGACGTGTGATAGAGTCCATCAAAATAACGACATCTTCGCCCTGTTCAACGAGGCGTTTTGCACGCTCTATCACGAGCTCTGCAACTGCAATGTGGTTTTCGCAGGGCATATCAAACGTAGAAGAAATCACTTCACCATGCACACTGCGCTGCATATCTGTCACTTCTTCAGGTCGCTCATCAACAAGTAAGCACATGAGATGCACTTCAGGATTATTGGCAGCGATAGAAGCGGCGATATCTTTTAGGATGGTTGTCTTACCCGCCTTAGGAGGACTTACGATAAGACCACGTTGACCTTTGCCAATAGGAGCAACCAAATCAACAACACGCGCAGTCATCGTTGTCTTGCCATGCTCCATCCACAAACGATCATCTGGATAAACCGGTGTTAAGTCAGCAAACTTTGGACGCATGCGGCAAAGCTCAGGATTAAGTCCGTTAACAGACACTACCTTTTGGATAGCTGCGTATTTTTCGCCTTCACGCGTTGGGCGCGTTTGTCCACAAACATAGTCACCTTTGCGCAGGCCATTGCGACGGATAGTCGAGAGGCCAACATAGGCATCCGTCTCGCTTGGCAGATATCCTTGCGTACGCAAAAAACCATATCCATCAGGTAAGATATCGAGCACGCCAGCTACATCTTTAAAGCCTTCGGCACGTACACTTGCCTCATACACCGCTTCAACAAGCTCAGCTTTTTTAAGACCTGTTGTGTCTATAGCAAGTTCTGCTGCCTTTGTGCGCAACTCGCCCACTTTAAGCTTTGTGATATCTTCAAGGCTCACACTTGGCGCAATTTCGCGTTGTTGATTGTTAAACTGACGACGCTGTTTGCGACCGTTGTTATTGGCGTTATTATTATTGGCATTATTGCGAGCATTCTTGTCGTTTGGTGCAGAGTGCTTGTCATGAGCATTTGCAGCTTTGCCATTTGAGTTTTGGCGTCCTTGATTGTACTGCCCTTTTAAGGGGGCAGCTTTACCTTGATTTTGCTGGGCACGACGAGTGGTGCGCACTTGATCATCTTTGTCTGCGGAGTCGTCAGTTTCGCCGCTTGCTTCTTGAGAATCCTTGTCTGGCAAGGGAGTTTCTAGAGTGACAACACGGCGGCTGCGTCGGCTGCGAGAAGAGGTTTTCTCACTAGGCGCCTCCACAATCTCTGCGGATGCCTCTGCAGTCTCTACGGATGCCTCTACAACTTCCTTTCCCGCCGCTTCCATAGATGGTTCAGCTGACATTTCTGTATTTGACACAGCCTGTACTGCAACAGTCCTAGCCTCACTTAAAGACGCACTATTTGCATCTTTTGCGTGCGCACTCTCTTCTACGCCCTTTTCTGCATCCTCTTCTGCGTTCCTTTTAGCGTTCGTTTTCGAGGACTTTTTAGCAGCCTTTGCGCGTGAGCCAGATACAGCTTTTTTCTTACCTTTAGGTGTAGCTTCATCTGGTATATCGTCTGCGGAATTTTCATCCGACTCAACATTTTCACTTACTTTATCTTTTGCACTTGCGGCCTTTTTTGATTTTGACATGCGTTTGCGCGTCGCCTTTTCAGCGGGTGCGTCAGCACCGTCCGCATCACTCGCTGTTTCATCAAGCGCAGCTTGTGTACCTTCAGCCGCTTTTACCTTGGTGCTCTTACGGCGACGAGGTGCACTAGATGCTTTTTCGGAAGAAGAACCCTCTTCTGTTTCCTGCTCTTTTACATCTTTTTTAGCCATGCTATTGTACTTTCTCCCAATCTTTGAGGAACGCATCGAGACCACGGTCAGTCAAGGGATGCTGCACACATTTTTTCAAAGCGGCGAAAGGCACCGTTGCAATATCGGCACCAAGAAGAGCAGCTTGCGTTACGTGATAGGGGCTGCGTACCGATGCGGCAATGATTTCTATTTTCTCGCCACCTACGGTGTTTTCTGTAAAGTCATAATTGTTGATAGCGGTAACAATGTCTGCAAGTTGCGCAACACCGTCTTCTGAGATGTCGTCAAAACGACCCAAGAAAGGACTAATATAACGAGCACCCGCGCGTGCAGCCATGATAGCTTGTGGCACACTAAAGCAAAGCGTCATATTTACCGGGATGCCTTCTTTTGCAAGAGTGCGACACGCTGCAAGACCCTCTATCATAGTAGGGATTTTCACGACAACATTAGGCGCAAGAGCAGCAAGTTCTCGACCATCGCGCACTATCTCGTCGCGCGTCATCGCGACACTTTCAGCTGAAACGGGACCATCCACTATTTCGCAAATTCGCTTAATGTGGTTATGAAAATCTGAGAGTGCGCCTCCTGTGCGAGCATACAATGAAGGGTTGGTTGTTACACCAGCAAGAACACCCCAACTGGCTGCTTCTTCAATCTCGGCAATATCAGCAGTGTCTAAGAAAAATTTCACCCGGTTCCTCCTTAAAGTAGTTTTATTTATAAACGCGCATGTGCGCATGGGTGTCTGAACGAGGATTAATACACTAACCTTGTAAGTTTTGCTGATTTCTTTCGTCAAGGGTTGTTATCAAAAGAGAGATATATTGTCTCAAGTTAGGTCGCAAAAACTCGTGCGACCACTAAGGCGCTAACATAGTAACGCATATGCCAGACTACTTCAAGCAGAAAACACAAAAGCGAGAAAGATATGAAAGTTAAAAAGACGCGTCCGCGCACTCAATGGTGCGAAAAAAGCAGCTCCTCGCACCCGTATGACAGGCCGGCCCTTTCGGACGTACCAACGCAAGTAAAGTATCGCTATCACAATCGTAGCGCAGCTCGACAAGCGTTTGAGTGTTACCACTCGTGAGTCCTTTATGCCAAAGCTCTTTTCTGCTACGCGACCAAAAAACGGTCTCGCCACACTCAAAAGTAAGCTTCAAGGATTCAGCGTTCATCCAGGCCATCATGAGCACTTCTTTGGTATCTACATCTTGCACAATACAAGGTATAAGCCCATCTGAGTTATAGGCTAATTCAGGAAAGTCCACTGCACGTTTCTCCTTTTCAAACAACTAAAACTCGTCGCAATGCCCTCATTTAGAGCCTTACTGCTATACCGTAGCTTTTCATGTTTTCTTTGACTTTACTGATAGTAAGCTCACCGAAATGAAAGACACTCGCTGCAAGCACCGCGTCAGCCTCGCCTTCTAAAATGCCTTGCGCAAAATGCTCGAGTTTTCCCACACCGCCACTTGCTATAACGGGGATGTTGACCGCACGAGCAACACTGCGCGTAAGCGCGCAATCAAAGCCATCACGCGTACCATCTCTGTCCATACTGGTGAGCAATATTTCACCCGCACCTCTTTTTGCAGCTTCACGCGCCCATACAATCGCGTCAATCCCAGTCGCCTTGCGACCGCCGTGTACATACACTTCCCATTTATTGGGGTTACCGGGCACACTTTTTGCGTCAATCGCGCAAAGGATAGCCTGCGTACCAAAAGCAGAGGCAGCCTGCGTGATAAGACTGGGGTTTGCGACCGCTGCAGAGTTGATAGACACCTTGTCGGCTCCCGCCGCAATCATGCGGCGAATATCGGCAACACTCTTAAAACCACCGCCGACACAATAAGGCAAATGTAACTCTTCACTAGCGCGCGATGCTAGAGCAACCGTTGTCGCGCGCTCATCACTGGTTGCCGTTATATCGAGAAATACCACTTCATCGGCTTTTTGCTCATCATAGCGCTGAGCTAACTCGATGGGGTCTCCCGCATCGCGCAAATCAACAAAGTTGACTCCCTTTACGACACGCCCATCCTTTACATCCATGCAAGGAATAACTCTTTTTGTAAGCATTTACGCGCTCCTTTAGCTTATAGCCTTACAAACCTCTACACCTGCGCAAACATCGAGCGTTCCCTCATATACCGCACGACCCGTAATAACACCTTCAATCGACGAAGCCACCACTGCGAGTCGCTTGATATCAGCAACAGAAGCTACGCCACCACTCACGATAACCGGATGACCAAAAGCTTGCGCCATACGCTCATAAGCAGCTACTTCTATACCACACTGCATACCATCACGTGCGATGTCAGTATAAATGAGGTGACGAAAACCGAGCTCAGCAACGTGAGCTGCCAGTTTTTCGGCAGACACGCCCGAACCCTCACACCAACCTGCGATTGCCACTTCCCCGCCTTTTGCGTCGATACCTGCACTAAAAGCATCGCTGCCAAAACATGCGAGGGCGGCTTGTACAAACTCAGGATCGGTCACCAAACTCGTACCGAGCACTACACGCGTTGCTCCCGCTTGAAATACACGCTCGAGAGCATCAAGCGAGCGCATACCACCTCCCACTTCTACCTGCAAAGACGTGGCTTTAAGTATCGATTCGATAACTTTGGCGTTTTCGGGCACACCCGAACGGGCGCCATTGAGATCAACCACATGAATCCAGGTAGCGCCTGCACGCTCAAATGCCTGCGCTCGCGCAACCGGGTCAGTATCGTAGACCTTCACTTGATGATAGTCGCCTTTTGTTAGGCGCACTACTTGCCCATCGAGTAAATCAATTGCAGGAAGTAAATACATTGTTTTTAAGCTCCTTTCGCAATAGAGACAAAGTTGCGCAGCAGGTGCGCTCCAGCATCAGAGCTTTTTTCTGGATGAAATTGTACGCCGAAGGCAAGATCTCGAAATTGCACAACACTTGGAAAAACTACACTATGCTCAGTGCAAGCGATAGTTGCCGATGTATCAGGCACGATATAGCTGTGAGTAAAATAGAAGTACTCTTGGGGCGCAATACCTTTGAGCAAAGGACTTTTGAACTCTGATGCGCTATTGGCGGGAAAAATCGAATTCCAGCCCACATGAGGGATTTTAAAGCTTTGCCCCTGGGCGTTTTCACATGGCATTTTTGTCACTGCGCCAGGTAGCAGACCGAGACCTTTTGCGGTCACGGTAGCAGACGCAGGTGCGGCAGCGAATACGGTGGCGGGTGCGACGGCGGGTGCGACGGCGGGTGCACTCACCGCACCTGCCGCGTCTCCCTGTGTACACACACCCTCGACCCCTTCTGCAAACATGAGATGAAGTCCAAGACAGATACCAAGGAAAGGCACGCCCTCATCAACGCGTTTGCGAATGACTTCCATTTGACCCAACTCGCACATGGTGGCTGCCGCATCAGCAAAAGCACCGACACCAGGCAACACAATAGCGTCTGCTTGAGCAATCTCGCGAGCATCAGCGGTTATACGCGCGTCTCCTCCTGCAGCGATAAGACCCCGCTCAACGCTTTTCAGATTTCCTTTTTTGTAATCAACAACCGCAATCATAGGTATCCTCATTTTTGACTTTTATATTTCGCAATTAAAAACGAAGTTTACAATCCACCTTATCAAAATCATACATAATTTTAAATAAGATAATATTCATGAAAGACTTTCGAAGGCTCTTTTCAGACCCTCTGAACACTTTTCCTGTAAGCGCCCGTAAGGGCGCTCGTATAATACATGAAGCAGCGCAGCGCACGAGCGTAGCGAGTAGCAAAGCGGGGCGTCTGAAAAGAGTTTTCGAAAGGCTCCACGGGCGCAGCGAAAAAGCGTAAGCGAGCAGCGTAGCTGGGCGTCAATAGGGGCTTCGGGGGGCTGTTTTTCAGACCCTCTGAACACTTTTCCTGTAAGCGCCCG
>CAYNWQ010000055.1:0-7880 GCA_964400955.1 uncultured Gordonibacter sp.
AGTTGTCACATCGTAAAGGTCGTTGTCAGACGTGATGCTCTTGTAACCAGAGACTGTGTGCTCTTTGCCGTCGTAGGTAACCGTGTCAGATTTCTCAGTAACCGTAACCGTTACTTTATCAGTAACTGGCGTTATCTCTTGGTAGCCGTCGGCTGCGATGGTAAAGGTCACTGCAAAGTTTGTCGTATCAGTACTTGAGAACTGATCTGCAGCGAGTTCCATGTAGTCGGTGCCAACTTCGGTCTGCGTAGCGCTCGCCTCACCACTAAAGACAATCATATCTTTAGTAAAGAGTGCATCACTTATATTAGTTTTGTAACCCTCTGCTGTGTGTGGCTCGCCATCATAGACATTTGTCTTCTGGATGCCTGTTATCTCAACGGATACTTCAAGAGGCTTAATCTCAAGCGTGCCATCGTTTACCGCAGAAACGATATAGTGGCCAGTGCCATCAACAGTGCCTACGGTGCCCGTTGCAAAAGCAGCCGGATACGTCGCTGCCACAGTGCCACTTACACCTACCTCAATATCAAAGCTCGCATCCTCGGGCGCGCCAGTGTAACCAGCAACACTTCTGACTTTACCGTTGTAGGTGACACTATCGGAATTAGCGGTAAGCTCAACATTCTTGTAGTAGTAGACATTTATAACATTGTTGTCAACTGCGATAGTAATGCTGCCACTGTTGTCTCTATACGTGTAGCCATCAATGCTTTTCACTTTATCGGTTGGCAATGTAACCGTCTCACCAAAAGTCTGACCAGAGATCGTTTCGTCATCAGCTATAGTGTTTTTAGTGTCACCCACCCAGTAGTATTTCACCGTATAGGACAGGTCGGTACGCAAATCGTAGTAGCAGTTGATAACGTAGACGTCTTCACCTTCGGCCTCAGTGTTGTTGATATAGAAACTTGGGAACGCCGAAATCTCAGTAGCATCCGCACCGTTTTTGGCTTGTGTGGCTTTGCTAAAGCCGTAACCCTCATATTTGTCTGCATCAAGGTTTTCCGAAACCGTGATGACAGCTGGAGTTAAAATCTGCTGCTCATCAGAAGTCTTTTTCGCTACCTTATCGCCAGCGACCTCAACGTATGCACCTTGCGCATCCTGCTTGAAGTAGTGAATCTCATAAGAAACACTGTGCACCTCTGAGCTGAGTTTGAAGTTAGCATAATAGGTAGCTTCCTCATATATACCCTGAGCATTCTTTTCAGGTATAAAGAGATTGTCGCTGCTTACCACTTCGAGTCCCGCAGCGTCACTTGACCAGTGATCAAAAACATAGCCCGTGCTCGCCGTAGCGCTAGAGCCTGAAGCTACGCCCGTTGCCGGTGCAAGCTCTTCAGATGCACGACTTACGCTGCCGCCAGTGTTAGCGATATAAGTTATAGTGATGTCATCGTCTTCAACGAAATATACCTTAAAGACGTTGTCTTCGCTTGAAGCTTCATTTGCAGCAAGCGTGAGAGTGTAGCTCTCGAAAGGCACGTCTATGGTCGTGTCATCGTTAAGCGTCAAGCTCTCAAAATGATATCCGGCGTATTTGTCGCTTGTGATGATACCCGTCTCACCTTCGGCGACTGCTAGCTCAAGCGCATCTCCTATCCAGCCAGCGTTACTATAGACCGGATCTGTCGTCTCAACGAGGGTATCATCTTTATAGTACTCAACGGTATAACCCAAACGATGTGTCTGGGTATCGTCTTTTGCAAACTTAGCAACAAATTCAGTATCTTTATAGACTTTTGTACTACCAACCATATCGTAGTTGAGATAAGGAGTGATTATCTCTGGCGTCAACTCAGCAGCGCTGCTCACTAGGGTGTCGTCTTTGTACCAACCCTCAAACTTATATCCTATCTCAGCCGTAGCACTAGAACCGGTGATGTCGTCGGTCTCTAAGACAAACATATCAGTGTCACCTGCAATATTAGAAATACTGCCGTTGCCATCTGCTGCATACGTTACGCCATATACGTTAGCGCTCCACTGAGCAGTGTAGGTCTCGTCGCTATCCATGGTAGCGGCTTCAACTTCTGCTGTGGTCATGATGGTGCCGTCAGATGAAGCCCAACCCGTAAAGGTATAACCTGCACGCACTGGGTCATCGCCAAACTCTGGATTGGCGTCGTCTGTAATGCCGTAGCCCACCACGTCGTCGAACACTACTTCGTCGTCGACGCCGTCAACGTATTTCACCGTGTAGACCGCCACAGTACCATCAAGATGGTAGGTGTTTTTGCCAGTAGGTACATAGCTTGCTGCGCCATTTTCTACCTTGAACTGAGTCCAATCTAAGACATCATAAGCGGTAAAGCCAGCGTTATCACTAAACTTGTTAAGTCGAGAAACATCGAAACCAATACTGCTTAGATAGGTATCATCGAGCGCGTCGCCATCTTTGATAACAGTGCCAATATCGTATGCAGATGCAGGCTTATCGACTGTGATAGTCTCATAGCCAAGCGTGTACCAGCCGTTGTTGTTTGCGCTCAAGCCAAAGCGTTCAGCCAGTTTTACGTTTGCCGCGTCTCCGCTCGATGCATCAATCGTATTGCCACTAGAGTCGATAAAACGCATGTATACGTAAGCATTTTGACGCCAATTTGCCTTAAGCTTTAGGTCGCCAATAGTCTGGTATCCGTCAACTTCGCCTAACACGAGATCTGCCTGGGGAGTATCCTCAAACGTATCCGTTGGGGTTGCACTATTGTTATTGTAGGTGCCATCAACTAACGTCCAGCCCACAAAAGTGCGTCCTGTGCACTCAGGGTTAGGGATAGAAAGCGTATTGTCGCCTGAAACCATATCAACGGTGTAGGTAGCAGGAGCCGTGTCGCTCTCAGCAAATTCACCATCGTCTAGGTCATACGTAATAGTGTAAGCCGTAGCATTTAGTTCAAAGACAGCGTTTTGCCCTGGTTCCACTTTGACGAAAGTAGATTTGAGCGTGTAGCCATTGTGCGCAAGCCAAGTCTGCGCCTCATCGTTCGGATACACGCTAAACGCAACGTCAGACTTGCACTCGTAAGCCTTACCATCATTTTCGGTATAGACCACTTCTCCGTTATAGGTATAAGAAACGGTGTAGCTCAAGTCATCGAGGGTCATGTAACGGAAAGTCACCGTATTGTCGGCTGCATTTTCGGACAGATTGATAAACTGCGAAGCGCCACTTGCGCTGAGGTAACCATCATAGCCAGCCGCTGCCAATTCGTCATTGGTGAGTTTGACTACCTTTACATCCTGACCGATAGTGCCTACCTCGGTAATCGAATCAATCTCTGTCTCTTGGCCATCTTTGACGACAACATGTTTAACGGTATAGTCAACCTTTGTAACCTTTTGCCAGCCGGCATAAATAGTCATATCGTTTTTGATAGGCATATTTATGTCAAACTTTGTCGTGCATGCCTCATCGGTATACCAGCCGCTAAACTCATAGCCCGGATTCATAGCATTAAGTTCTTCGGTGGTAGGTAACTGTGAGGTGTCTACCAAACCACCCTTGGTGATGGTGAGCGTTTTCGTCTCAGTCGCACCGACATAGTTGAGGTGAACCGTGACTTCTTTAGTCGGAACAACCCATTTAGCATATAAGGCAATATTGTTGCCGGGCATAACAGTGTCAAAGTTAAAGGCATCACCTTGACACTCAGGGTTATCATACCAACCTGCAAAAATACTCTCGCTATCAACGCTAGAAGGTCGCTCGGGAGTATAGTTTTGGTTAGCAATATTTGCGCCAAAGCGAATCTTTGAAGTCTTTTCTGCCGTACCCGTATCACCATTGAAGAAGTTCAGGGTGTACTCATAACGGTCATAATAGAAGCGATACGTGGTACCCGAATTTCCAGAATAACCACTTGGTGTGTCTACATTAGTAAATCCAAACAGACTCTTCGCCTGAAGTTTACCAGTACTTGCATTTTTCTGACTGTACTCATCTGATTTTGTATAGCCATCTCCTTCGGCATTCTGCAGCCAATATTCTGCCGTTGTAGAAGGCGGCTCCTCACTCCAATTAGCAGTGTATGTTAGAGTTTTTCCGCTTTGAGAAGCTCCATCTATTAATTGGCTATCAAGTTCAAAACGCAAAGTTGCAAAGTTGGCTGAACCGGCCTCATTTTCCCAGCTTTGATAATAGCATTGAGTGTTGCGCCATCCGCTGCCTTTAGGACCAACTACATATACAGAACGAGTACTGTCAGCAACAGGCCACATCGAAGAAATGTCCATGCCTAAGACAACATCATTTATCGTATAGCGATTGCTGTTGGTATATGTTGAAGTTGTACCATCATCATTCTTTACAACAATGGACGCCTTTGTGCTGTAATTGTTGTCATTAAGATTAAACGTCATGGTATAACGCGTTAAATCATAGTACCCATAAACAACCGTTGAGCCATCTGACTCCACCACAGCAGAACTCTCGCGGAACGTATAATATTTTTTATCTCCATTAGATGGCGCAGTCACCGTTGTGCCAACTGTAGCTTTATCTGTATATGAACTTAAGAAAGAGTAGTAGGAACTATTGTTACTGTTATCCCAATTTTCTTGGAGATAGACAACTGTATAAGTCACAGCCGCCGGAGCCCATTTGGCATAAACTGTCACGTCTGCTGTCATAACCTGTGTAGAGGTGGCAGCTTGGGTGCAGTCCGCATCAAGGAACCAGCCCTCAAAGGTATAGCCCGCTTTTGTAGGAGTAGGATCCCAGGCATATTCGACATAGTTTGTATAGCATGCGTTAGAGTGTGTATGCTCTTCCTGGGTACAGGTGAATTCCCATGACCAAGTTTGATTCCATCCTCTGCCACTCGACTTTGAAGTATAGCATCCATCGGTTTTACCCCGATTCTCCCGAGAACCCGCGTCGCTCGTCGGCTTGTCACTATGTGTATGCTCGGTCTTGGTGCATGTAAGCTCGGTGTGTGAAGTGCTGCTCGCATTAAACACAGCGACCTCTTGCTCATACACGCCTTCGCGTGGCTCAATGTAAGAACCGCCATTGGTGTTATAGGTTACCGTATACACATTACGGTTGTAAGCGCCCTCGACGACTGTCGAGCCATCTTGTTTGATAAGCTGATCGAGGAAGCCTACTGCCGTAAAGCCATCTTTGCGCTCTGGATTAAAGGAAGCGATATCGCCTACACGGCCGGTCTGCTCGGTCGTAGTAATCTCATAGCTACCGTCTATGTTTTGCGTTTTCTCAACGACGCTGTAGCTGACCTCTTTGCCTTGCACCACGATATCAACCGTGATATTGTCAGTTTCTGGCAAGCTCGTGAAAGCAATGTCGCGGTTGTCGGTGACAGTGATGCCATAACGTACGGCATCAGACTCGCTTACTGCAAGCTCGTATCCGCCTGCTTCGCCAATAGCAATCTCGTCGCCAAACAAGTCGTCGTCAGCGATAGAAAAACTCAGAGTCTTTTCGTCTTTGGCAATTTGTGCGGTGTAACCCGTACCCACGATGGCGCCATCGCTGCTAACATAATTAATCGTCACGAGTTTTTGATCGTCTGGAACAAGAGACTGCGCATCGATTTTGCCAATCAATGCATAGGTGCTAAAGTGGTCGGCCTCAAAAGCATCAGATGCGCTCGAAAGCTCAGCCACTGGCGTCACTTTATCAAGAGTATCAGCTACATGATAAACGCCTACGCTGTCGCCCGCTAAATCAACACCCTCAAAGTTGACGGATACTGCACCATTAGGTTCAATGGTCTTACCCTCTGCATCAGTAAAGGTAATGTCAACTACTACTGAGTCAACCATCTCTTGGTTTTCAGCAGCAGCGGCACCTTCGAGCATACGCTCAACCGATTCATCGTTGACGAGCGAGACGTTCATCTTTGCGTCAGCAGGCAGCACACCTTCATCACCTTGCACGGTGACATTGATGCCACCAAACAAGTTGAGGAAACCACCAATATGATTGACGGAGTATGTATTGACCACTTGATTGGTCTCAGGCTCAGATGCTTGCTGGCCGTCCGTTTTAGTTTCAGACTCACTACCCTCAGTTGCAGCTTGAGAGGATGTATCGCTCGCACCTGTCTGGGTTGCGCTATCTTGACTAGAGGCGCCCTTGTCGCTTGCGGCGCTAAAATCAGCAGCACCGTCCGTCGCAGCTGTACCCTCGGACGCGCCCTCAGTCGCGCCCTGAGCATCGACGCCTGTGGCAGCTTCGTCACTTTCGCTTGTACTCTCGCTAGACTCGTTTGTAGCAGCAACTTCGTTGACTGCATCGTCATCAGTATCAACAGAAGAGGTATTAGTGGTAGAAGAGGTAGCCGGCACAGCTTTTACTGAAAGAGTTGCTCCTTCGACAGGCGTAAAGAAGTATTGGCCTTGCGCATCTGCCATAAGAGCAGAACCTGCATAAGTCACTTCAGTGAGAGTGTAATCTGCATAAGGAGTCGAGGCATCGTCATACGGAGTTACCGTAAAAGTAACCACCTTATCAGCAGCAGCGGGCAAATACCCGAGCGCATCGACATCAGCCTGTTTGTAAGAGGTGCCTGTATCGGTATCAGTGATAACAACATTTTCCAATGAAGTTTTCACTTGAACATAGGTCTTGTCGCCTAAAGCGCCCTGGATGAATTCTGCAAACGCATCAAAATGGCTAAACGTCAACACCATAGCGATACACAGAAACACCGCTAAAATCTTTGTCGAAAGGCTAAAGCGGGCTGTTGGGTCACTTTTTGTGCTTGCAATCGTCCGTTTCATTTCCATCAAACTCCTTTACGTCTGCGCGATACCTCTCAATCGCGCTTGTAAAACCTCTTCTAAAGTTTTACCTTACTCTACCTGTGCCTCTTTCACTCTTATTAACCAGTTGTATCGAAATCTTCATTGGTGAAGATGTCGCTCACAATTAATACCAACTCTAAAAAGCTACGGAACTTTATCTCGGTTCCCTGCTCCACCCAAACAAGCCTGCCTTGCCAGCTGTAATGCTGACGAAACATCACGTCGAGACGAAACGTCGCAAGCTTGCCCGCTTGTGAAACTGCAAGGTTTTTTGCAACGTGCGGGTCAAGCTGGCCAGGCTCATCTGTGCAATCAAGCACGTCCTCTATCGCCAAAGCAAAACTAGTCAGGTCACAAAAGGTGAGCCTCTCAGGAGAACTGCGATGATAAATGCTACCGCTTATCTGCGGCTGGGCAGCGTCTATGGCCACCACAAATTCGTTTGAATTTAGTGGCGAAAAGATGTTCATCTTCAACGCAATCTCCTTTCTCAATCCAAGTACCTACACCTTAAATCTAGGTGAAGATACACTACACCTAGGGATATACAGAATAGGAGTATCCTCACTCTGCTCCGGTTTCGCTCCGTTTTAAAGCGTTTTGCGGAAAAATTTTTTATATTTTTTTAAAAAAACACCACTTGAGATATATCTACTTCCAGAATAAAGGCATTTACCTAGGAGCATGCGCCGACGAAAACGGAGCGCAAGATTACCAATACGGAAGACTCTCAAAAGGGAGCCTAGCCCTCCAAAAAGGAAAAATCCAAAACGCAAGCTCCCGAAACGAAAGCCTAGCTTTTCTAAAGCAAAAACTCGCAGGGAAGAAGCTTAGCCCTCTTCGTGCACAGAGGGGTCTTCGAGAGCATACCATTCGCATTTAATATGCGCGCCCGAGCGAGGGAAACGCTGCGCAAAGCAAAAGCGCAAACGCTCGATTATCGTCTGTACGTTTTCGTCTCCTGCCTCAGGTAAAAGCACCAAAAACTGCCCAGCATTGAGGCGCGTATACACATCTCCTGTACGCAAACGCTGAGACAATACAGTCTCGAGGCGACGTGCGTCAAGCGTGTTATTCGCCGAACCAGCATAAGAAACCGCAAGCAC